>JBGTIZ010000439.1:0-5650 GCA_041745395.1 Promineifilaceae bacterium (SeqCode)
CCAAAAAAACACCCTTATGACAGGCGAGCCGCCGTAGGCGGCGAGGTGTGCCGAGACAGGATTTTTTGTGTGAGTAATTTGTGACCAATACATAGTAATGAACAATGAGTAAAAAGGTTGGTGGCTGAGGGTGGGAGTGCGGTCTTGTTTTGTTACCTTTGGAGAAGCCCCCGCGTTTTGTGGTTGTAGCTGACCCAACGATTGAAAGAGTAGTTGACTAAAAGTGTAAAAAAGGAAACCAAAAAATGACGACGTTATTTGCCAAAATTATCGCGGGGGAAATTCCCTCAGACATGGTGTATCAGGACGAATTGGTGACGGCGTTTCGGGATATTAACCCAGCCGCACCGACGCATATCTTGATTGTGCCCAATAAAGTTATCCCGACCGTGAATGATGTCACGGCCGTGGACGAGCAAACCCTCGGGCGACTATTTACCGTGGCCCGCAAGCTGGCCGAAGAAGAAGGTATCGCCGCCAATGGCTACCGCCTTATCGTCAACTGCAATGAGCATGGCGGGCAAGAGGTGTATCATTTGCACATGCACCTCGTCGGGGGTCGCCCATTGGGGCGGATGTTACCACGGCCGTGAGCCACCCCTGCCGCCTACTGCTTATAAAAAGCATAATGCCGGTACTGTAGAGACTCTGTTTCGCCAGCGGGGTTGCGCTGAAACAACAAGGGGGAGCCATACAAATGAAACGCATCGGGGTTCTCTGGGTCTAGTCCTTGCAGAGGATACCCTTTGCTTAATGACCCCCAGCGACTTTTCACGTGGAGCTGTCCATCTTGCACATAGACGGTCAGCTTGCCCCCAAACCCTTGCCACACCCGAAAGTTGGCGTTGATGCCCCAACGGGGTTTGTAATCTCCGACGAGGCTGTCCCAACGTTCGGGCTGAACAGGACAGGCGGGGATGTTGTCCATGGGGTGCGGCGCTTTAACAAGCTGGCGCAAAAGGTTGCGCACGAGGGTGGGTAGCCCTTGTTCGGCGCAGTTGGTGAAGGCAAACACGGCCGTGTCGCTCTCTGGACAAAGGCTCAGACTACTCATAAATCCCAGCCACAGCCCATCATGATACAGATGCGTCTGGTCGCCCCATTTCTCCCCAAAAAAGCCCAGCCCCATAAACGGCAAACAGGCGTCTAGCTGAAAAGCAGGCGACCACATCTGGCGCACGGTGGCGGTTTGCAGGAGATGCGGGTACACGGCCGTGTCTCGTTCATGATAACTATTCAACAAGCTGACCACATACCGACTAAAATCATTGACCGTCGTAAAGAGCGACCCGTCCGCCAGCGTCAGCACGTCCACATCCGGCCACACCGCCCGCCCGTTGCGCCGATACCCCGTCGCCAAAAGCGGCTTCAAATCATCCCGCCGCTCAAAATCAGAGTGCGCCATGCTCAGCGGGGTAAACAGATGGTCGCGCATATAGGCGGGGAACGATTGCCCGCTCACGTCGGCGATGAGCTGGCCGAGCAGGGCGTACCCCTGATTGGCGTATGACCATTGCCGTCCCGGGGGCGCGTCTGGCTGGATCTGGCCGCCATAAAAACGGGGTAAAGGCAGGCGCGGCCGATTGAGCCACGCCACGCCGCCGAGGGCGCGGGGATTGAGGTAGCGATACCAGGGCACGAACTCCCCAAACCCGGCCGTGTGGGTCAATAGCTGAAAGAGGGTGATGGGCGGGTCGTCGGACTTGCGCGGCTTTAGCTCGATGTCGTGCAGATATGGGTTAACGGGGTCGTGTAGCCCAATCTGCCCTTTTTCGACCAGTTGCATCACCCCCACGGCCGTGAGTGTTTTAGAAATCGACGCGGCGCGAAACACCGTCTCGGCCGTGACCGCTCGCTCACTGGGTCGATGGGCGAACCCCGACAAATAGGTATGCACCAGTTGCCCGTGCCGCACGATGCCCACGGCGAGGCCGGGCAGTTGATGCTCTGTTTCAAATGTTTGAATCTGTTTATCAAAAGGGGCGAAAGAGGTTTCTGGTTTCATGGGGCAGGGTGCAAGGTACAAGGTGCAGGGGATTGGTTGTATTTGGTGCAGATTGTAGCATAATTCACTGGTAGGAAGCTCTGGCCAGACAAAAACGATGTATGCCCAAGATAGGAATGCTGACCCAAACATGAAAAACAACCCCCAAACTCCCCCTAACCGTCAACAATACGTCATCATCTTCGTGGGCGTGCTGTGGATCCTTTTTCTGCTGGCCGTGCTTGCCATCCACGCCCCCCGTTACCATGATTTGGACGAGGTCGTGGCCAGCCAACCCACCTACGACGTAGAAATCATCCGCGACCAGTGGGGGGTGCCCCACATCTACGGCCAAACAGATGCGGATGTCGCTTTTGGGCTAGCCTATGCCCACGCCCAGGATGATTTCTACACCATCCAGCAAACGACGGCGGCGGCGCGGGGCGAATTAGCCCTTTATTACGGCGCAGACGCCGCGCCCAATGATTACATGGTGCATCTCCTGCGCCTGAACGACGTGCTGGATGCGCGGTACGAAACCGATATATCCCCCGAGTTTCGCGCCGTTTTAGAGGCTTACGCGCACGGGCTAAATGCGTATGCGGCCAAATACCCGCAGGAAGCATTTTATGGGCTGTTTCCGCTGACGGGGCGGGATGTGGCGGCAGGTTTTGTGCATAAAATCCCGCTCTTTTTTGGGATAGACGGCACATTAGGGGAGCTATTCGCCGCTGAGCGGCAGAGGCCGGTGAGTGGGGTGAATGCGCGGCAAATGCCGAGCGCGTTTCTCTTTCCCACGGCCGTGCATGCTTACGGCTCCAACGTGCTAGCCGTCGCCCCCAGCCGCACCGATCTCGGCCAAACGATGCTCGCCATCAACAGCCATCAGCCGTGGGAAGGCCCCGTCTCCTGGTACGAAGCGCGGCTCCACAGCGAAGAGGGGTGGGACGTTATCGGCTCCCTCTTTCCCGGCCAGCCGATGGTCGCCCACGGCCACACGCCCGAGCTAGGCTGGGGCTTCACCGTCAATCATACTGATTTGATAGACGTTTTTGTGCTCGACATCAACCCCGACAATCCCAACCAATACCGTTTTGATGGAGAATGGCTTGAGCTAGAGCGGCGGGACGCCCCCATTACGGTCAAAATTTGGGGCAACCTCACTTGGACAGTTACCGAAGAGGTATTGTGGTCTGTGTATGGCCCCACGGTGCGCCAGCCCCACGGCACATACGCCATCCGGTATGCCAGCATGGGGGAGCTTTCCTATGTGGAGCAATTTTATCGGCTGAACAAGGCCACCAATTTTGCAGAGTGGCAGGAGGTGATGCGGGTCGGCACATTGCCCATGTTCAACGTGGGGTACGCCGATAAAGAGGGCAACATCTATTATCTGTACAACGCGCTCCTGCCCTTGCGGGCGGAAGGGTATAACTGGCGGGAGTATCTACCGGGTGACCGGAGCGAGACGCTCTGGACAGAATATCTGCCCTTTGATGAGTTGCCGCAGGTACTCAATCCACCCGCTGGTTTTATCCAAAACGCCAACAGCACGCCGTTCCAAACGACGCTGGGCGCGGGCAACCCAGACCCTGCGAATTACGCGCCAACGCTAGGCATCGAGACCTTTATGACGAATCGGGCGTGGCGGGCGTTGGAACTGTTCGGGGAGGATGAAGCAATGAGCGTAGCTGATTTTTATGATTACAAGTATGACATGGCCTATCATCCTGAGTCAGATGTGCCCCGCTTGGTGGCGCGTCTGCTGGCGGATGAGTCGCTGACGGGGGAGCAGGAGCAGGCGGGCTTGGCTGTTTTGGCGGGGTGGCACGGCCGTGTGGATCCCGAAAACAGAGAAGCCGCGCTGGCTATTTTGACCCTGCTTTTTATCAATGAAGCGAAGGCCAATCGGCCAGACGTATCGCTCAATCCGTCGCGCCTGACCACGGCCGTGGTTCCTGATGACGTTCTGCGCGACAGCTTCCGCGCCGCGCTTGACCATCTCATGACCCACTTCGGCCAGCTTGACCCCGAATGGCAAAGCGTGAATCGTCTGCGGCGGGGTGATGTGGATTTAGGTATGGGGGGCGGCCCCGATATTTTGCACGCCACCTATGGCCTGCCCGACCCCGATGGCCGTCTGCGCGGCTTTAATGGGGATTCCCATATTCAGATAGTGATTTGGGACCCAGCGGGGCAGGTGCGCTCTGTGGCGGTGCATCCCTATGGCTCGGCCACGCTGGATAGCTCCTCTCCTCATTATAATGACCAATCCCCGCTCTTTGCGGCGCGGCAGTTGCGTCCTGTCTGGCTGGATGAACATGAGGTAAGGCGTCGGGCCACGGCCGTGTATCGGCCCGGTGAGGAGTGAGGAGGGGATATAATTTGTCAGATAGATTTACAAAAGTCCATCCTAAGTAGAATTTTGACATTATGTCAATTTTGAATAAATGTTGGTTCTTCAGGAATTCAGGGGGTTGACATCAAATGATGCGCAAAACGCAATGTGTGACCAGAGAAACCCGCGCATCACGCATTTGATTTCAGACCAAACCCCATGAGATCCCAAAGAGCCGTAAATTTCAGATTTAGAATTGCTGATAGGTTACATTCAAAGTATGGAAGTTGCTGATATTTTGGAAGAGATTAATCGAGTAATAATTGCCGCTAACAACATTCCTCAGCTAGAATCAGGGATTAGCTCGGTGGAACAGCAGATAATCGAATTGGAACATATCTTACAACGGTCATTTCCAATTTCACCATTTCACCTACACCATTTTTGGATCGATCTTCGTAGACAAAGTGAGGATCGAGATTTTGAAGTAGTTATGTGAATGTACAAGCCAACCTATGCTAGACCATTGGGACAAACCATTACAGGACGTGCCGCTCGTGGTGATAGATACCGAAGCAATGGGTTATACCGAGGGCTAGGGCACAGGTTGACCGAAATCACGGCCGTGACCGTCCGCTATTCGGGCCGTAATCTGACCGTGACGTTGGTATTGGACGAGATATGCTGGGTGACGGGCTGATAACCTGTGGCGGTGACGCGCAACAGCCCGCTGTGCGATTCAGTCACCGTCAACATGGCATAGCCATTGCGGTCCGTATAAGTGACAAACGGGGGGAAGCCCTCTTGCTCCAAAACAACCTGCGCGTTGTTAACACCCACCTGCGTCTGTGCGTCATGTACCCGCACGGTTAGGTCTGATGATGTTGATGCGCCCTGCCAGCCTATGCCTAACGGTGACCCAAACTGGACGGCCAAGGCCAGCCCGCCACAAAGCAGTAAAAGCAGTACCCCGCCCACGGCCGTCGGCCACGACGGCCTTGTGGGAAAGCCCCCCTGTTCTTCAGCCATTTTGTACAGCCAATTAACCAAGAGTCCCAACGCAATCGTGGCGACCAGAGCCGCCATCACGCCCAAGAGTAATCCAAATAAACTGATCATCTTTGTCCTCTCCTACTTGCTTAATTGCGGCGTCTTTAGTCTGCCGAAAAAAGGGTCAGATAAACGGCAGAGAATTTCTTGAGCAACCCCACCCTTTTCCGTCCGCCCCCTTCTTTCGTCTTTTGTAACTACTAACCTTGGCTTGATACGCCTCGCCGCCTGCGGCGGCTCGGCTATTCTAAGGGGTGTTTTTTTCGTTTGGGCAGTTG
>JBGTIZ010000440.1:0-1960 GCA_041745395.1 Promineifilaceae bacterium (SeqCode)
CCAAAAAAACACCCTTATGACAGGCGAGCCGCCGTAGGCGGCGAGGTGTGCCGAGACAGGATTTTTTGTGTGAGTAATTTGTGACCAATACAATAAAGGTACATTTGCTTCGAAAGCTTCTCGCTTCGCTTTTGGAGAAGAGACCGGTCCCCTAACTAAAAACGGGGGGATTGGGTTCAATGACGAACCAGATAATGTAGACAATAACGCCCAGAACCGTAGCCAGAAAGTACAGCCCGTAGGCGGCCCGCATGTAAGGTTTGTAATTTTGGAAGCGCAAACGTTGCGGCATGAGGCCGTGCCCGCGCAGGATGACGTACCAGCCAAAAAAGAGGGCGATGAATCCAGCCGTGGCGTGAAGGGTAGTGACCCAGTAGAAAATGGGCAGGCGGGAGCCTAAAAAGTCAGTGGCGACGAAGTCCCGAAAGGGCAGGAGCATCATCCACAGGACAAAAATGAGGTTAACCACGGCCGTGGCCGTTTGTACCCACTTATGCGCTTCTATCTTGTCCTGCCGCGCCAGCCATGCCCCCAGCGTAAACAGCCCCAAAATCAACAGCATCATAATCAGGGTGAAATCAGCCGCCCAGTTGCCATTCGTGCCCAAAAACCCGTCAGCGTGTAACAAGTCACTCATCGTCTACCTCCGTCTCCTATGTGGTGTGTGGTTGCTTAAAACTGACCATGCAAAGTTATTATAGCCTGCGAATGGAAACAATTTATAATTTGTGCTGGGGCTGGTGCTGAAAACGACTGCTTGACAAAGTGCGGGCAGGTTTGTTACCCTCAGCAAAGTAGAGCGAGCGTTCAATCTACTCACTATTTCCCAACCATCCTATGACCATACCCATCACCGACCGCCAAAATATTATCCTCGAAGCGACCCTCGACCTAGCCGCCGAGCGCGGCCTGCTGGGCACAACCATCGCCCAGATTGCCAAACGAGCGGAAGCCAGCCCTGGCATTATCTATCATTATTTTGAAAACAAAGATGATTTGATTCACGCCCTGCACACCAAAGTGGAGCAAGCGTTTTTAGCCGCCTTGCTCCACAACGTGGACTTTAGCCAGCCGTGGCGGCCGCGCCTCACGGCCGTGTGGCTCAATGCCTTTCATTACTTTGCCCGCCATCCCCGCGAAACTATTTTTCTGGAACAGTACAAAAATTCAGCTTTTTACAACCAAGCTGAAGTAGATTGGACGATGAACGAGAACGAGAGCCTGCAACAGCTTATAGCGACCATAGGAGCGGACATGCAAGCGGGCCATATGCGGACAGTGCCGTTTACCGTGCTGTACACCATGACCGTCGGCGTGGCCATTGGCTTGGCCAAGCTCCACATTGGGGGCGTTGTCACGTTAGATGAGACAGAGTTGGCCGTTTTAGCAGAGTCGATTTGCGCCTCGTTGGCTACCTAACCTTTTTTTTGCCCATATAGAGTGAACGCTCAATCTAACATCTAAATAAACCAATCCTCATACACAAGGAGACAACTATGCACACAACCATCAATGGCCAACGGGTTGCACTGGGGGAGCCGCATCCCGACCACACGGCCGTGGACCTCATTCGCCAGCAGTGCGGCCTGACTGGCACCAAGCTCGTCTGCGGCGGCGGCGTTTGCGGTGCTTGCACCGTGCTGGTAGACGGGCAACCCATGACCAGTTGCCTCCTGCCCGCCGACCATTTAGACGGCCGCGCTATCGAGACGGTCGAGCAATACACGGGCGAGCGTTTACACCCCGTGCAAAAAGCGTTCATGGCGCACGACGGCGTGCAGTGTGGCTTTTGCACCCCCGGCTTCATCATGGAGAGCATCGCTTTTTATGAAAAATGGCGCGCCACACACGGCCGTGAACGCCCATCCAAAGAAGAAATCGCCGAAGCATTAGCCGGCCATCTCTGTCGCTGTGGCGCGTATCTTGGCATTTACGCGGCCGTGCAGGCCGCTTGCGCAGG
>JBGTIZ010000441.1:0-24961 GCA_041745395.1 Promineifilaceae bacterium (SeqCode)
TCTTCCGTTCACGCCTTCGCCCAATCTGATATTCAATGGCATTTCTTCTGGTTCACGACCTTTGCCGTCACCTTTTCCACCTTTTGGATTATGTATCGGTATAAAGCGTTACAGAGCCATAACTACCTCAACTCGCTTCTCTCCCGCGAGGCGGCGTTTTTACTTAACAACTTTGTGATCATGGCTTTGCTGGTGGTCGTCTTTCTGTTTACCAACTGGACCCTGCTCTCGGAGTTTTTCACGGGGCAACAATACGGCATTGGTGAGCAAACGTATGAATTGGCCGTCGCGCCGCTCTTCGCCCTGCTCTTGCTCCTGATGGGCGTCGCGCCGCTCACGGCCTGGTATCGCACCAGTGCCAAGCGGCTGGGGCGGCTAATGGTGTGGCCGGCCGTGGGCGCAACCGTTTACATTATTATGCTGGCCGTGCTGTTTGGGATAACCAGTTGGGGTGCCCTGTTGGGCATGTGGATTGTCGGCTTTGCCCTGACCGTGACCGTGCTGGAGTATGTGCGCGGGGCGCGCGCCCGCATGAAGCGCGGTGACAGTTTCCTCGTAGCCACGGGCACGCTGTTTCAGCGCAACCAACGCCGCTATGGCGGCTATCTCATTCACCTGGGCGTGTTGGTCATGGCTTTTGGCATTATTGGTACCGAATTTTTTCAGCAACAGACGCAAATCAATTTGCAAATAGGGGAACGCGCTACGCTGGCAAATTACGAAGTTGAGTTTAAAGGGGCGACGTTTGGGCGCAATAATGATGTGACGGTCGCCCGCGCCACCGTGGACGTCTATCGAGATGGAAAATTTCTGACCACGCTCCAGCCGCACACCGATATTTTTGACTCGGGCGACGGCATGACAGTCCCTGACTCTTATTCAACTTTGGCCGAAGATTTTTACCTGATTTTGGTCAATTGGGAGGGCGTTTCGGCTAATTCAGCGACGCTCCGGCTCTACCTAAATCCGTTGATTAACTGGGTGTGGCTGGGCGGCATTGTCTTTATGTTGGGCACGCTGGTCGCGGCTTGGCCAGACCCGCTGGACGAGAAGATTGTACTGGCGGCGCAAAGACGGGTCGCCCTGGTGGGGGGCGATTAGGCATGAGTGTGCGCAAATATAGTTGGTGGGGGGTTCTGGCTTTATTGTTTCTGGGCGGCGGGCTGTTGCTAATGATGACCACGGCCGTGTTCGCGCAAGAACAAGACCAAGAAGTAACCGACGACGAAGTGAACGCCATCGGCAAACAGCTCTTTTGCCCCACCTGTGAAAACACCCCCGTAGACGTTTGCCCCACGCAAACCTGCTCCGACTGGCGGGCAGACATTCGGCAACAGCTAGCCGACGGCCGCAGTGAGCAAGAAATCCTGGCTTATTTTGCGGCTTATTATGGCCCAGAGGTGCTAGCCAATCCGCCGCGAGAGGGATTTGGACTGGTGGCGTGGTATTTGCCGGTGGTGGTTGTGCTGGTTTCGGTGGTCGGGTTTGGCTGGTATTTTTATCGTCTGGAACAGGCGGGGCAACAGCAAGAAACAGCGGGAACCACGGCCGTGGTTCCTCCCTCACCCCTCCCTGAAAACGAACCAGCACCCCAAGATAAATACCGCGACCAGCTAGAGCAAGAGTTAAAAAAAGAGTAGCTCTATCTTCTGTAGATAGGAAACAAAATGCAACTAGACATTGGACTCAACGGCCGTTTTTTCCCCAAGGATTGGCGACCCGCCAGCGAGGAAATTGAGTTTTGCCAACAAAATGGCTTTGCCGCGCTCCAGTTTCGCGCCCCAGAAGGAGGGCTGACGCATAAGCATCTCGGGGCAGAGTTTGCTGAGGTCACGGCCGTGTTAGAGCGCACCGGAATCACAGCCGTGATGGAAATCAACATCGCTGTCGGTAGCAACGGCATGACCTTCACCGAGCGCACTCCGCTCGATGTGCTATACGCCAACTTGCCCGCCATTCAGGCACTCAACTGCACGGCCGTGCATTGGCATCTCGTGCCCAACTGGCCGCTCAGCGACCACAAATGCCGCAGTGTCGAACAAGCCCTCATCCCCCAACTCGCCGAAGCCACCCGCCTCGGCGACGAATACGGCTTTCGCTTTGGCCTCGAACACAACGAACCCAAACTAAGGTTGTGCGCCACGCCTGCCGCCTGCCAACACCTCATCAACAGCGTGCCCAAACTCGGCTTTGTGTGGGATTTCAACCACACCGCGCCCGACGATTTCGCGGGCTACGCCGCGCTGGCTCCACATCTCAGCCTCCTGCACATCTCGGACACGCACCTGCCCGCCATTAACCAACATCTACCTTTAGGCGAAGGCACACTTGACTTTCGCCCCTTCCTACAAGCCGTCGCCGACGCCAATTTTAACGGGATCGGCATTTTAGAAATTGGTGGCCTGCCCGCTTCAGGCGGCTACGGCCGTGATAGCGACCAAACCCTCAGCCACTCCCGCGACCTGTTACAAACATGGCTCAGCGAACTATAAGCCAGCTTGTGCGTAACGACTAACCAACAAGCCTGTTGCCTGAGCCTGTCGAAGGCAAAAAGGCGGACTCTCGACAGGCTCAACCCTTAAGAGCGTCACTAACCAATCTCACAACCCCAAAACCAAAATGGAAGCAAACGCACCAAGAAACACCTTAACCAACGAATCAGGCCACACCAACAGCGGCAGTCGCCGCTTTTTCATCGCCATCTGGGTGGTCATCATCGCCCTGCTGGCTCTCTTCGCTTGGGGCTTGTTCAACAACAGCCAAGAACGCCCCATCGCTGGCGCCGCCGCGCCCGACTTCCACATGCAATTTTTTGACGGCTACGCTTGGGTCGATGCGGACGACGACACCCATCTCGTCCAGATGCGCGGTCGCCCCGTGGTGCTCAACTTCTGGGCTTCATGGTGTGTCGAATGCCATCTGGAAGCAGAACTGCTGGAAAATTTGTCCCGTGAATATGGCGATCGCGTTCTATTTCTGGGCATCGCCTATGTAGACACCCCCACCAAATCCGTCGAGTACCTCGAATCGTATGGCATTAGCTATCCCAACGCGCCCGACTTGGGCGGGGCTATCTCCAAAAAGTATGAAATAACGGGCGTGCCCGAAACGTTTATCATTGACGCCGAAGGCACAATTGCCGATGTGGTCATTGGCCCCGTCAACGAAACCCGCCTCCGCGCCATTCTCGAGCAACTGCTCAACTCATAACGACAGCCTCGCTTGTAGTAACGGCTTTTGGACTTTAAGAAATTAGTTCGGTAATAGAGTGAAAAGTGAAATGTAAAAAGTAAGAAGTGTCGGGCGTTCTGCTCAAGGACTGTCAGACAGTCCCAACTTTTTACTTTTCACTTCTTACTTTTAACTCACCTCTCACAGGTATAACCATGAAAATTGGCATCATTTCCGACATTCACGAAAACAAAGCCAACCTGCTCCGCGCCCTTGAGATATGTCGCGCCGAGCAAGTGACGCACCTGCTCTGTTTGGGGGACATGATTAACCCCGGCATTGCCCAGACCATCGCCACCTGTGGCCTGCTCACGCACGGCATTTGGGGCAACAATGATGGCGACAAAGTTCTCATCACCCGCCTCTCCCTCCAGCCAGAGAGCCAATTACAAATGAGCGACAAAACGTATGATTTTGTCGAGCTAGCAGGCAAGCGCATTTTTATCACCCATTACCCCGAACTGGGTCAGCCGATGGCGCAATCAGGCCTATATGATTTGGTCTGCTATGGGCATGACCATCAGCAATTTTATACTCGCGTGGGCGATTGTCATCTGGTCAATCCGGGCGAAATTAGCGGCCACCTGACGGGGCGGGTCTCGTTTGCCATTTATGATAGCGAGCAGGACGAAGTAACGTTTAGAGACGTTATGTCAATTAGTAATGAGTGATGAATAATGAATGAAAGAGGTTGGTGGCGGAGATTGGATGCGCGATTTGGGACTATTTTCTCAAGAAAATCACCTCTTTTAATGGACTGACCGACTGACTAAACAACTAAAAACACATGACTACTGGTTCAATTTTGCTAGGAATATCCCTTTTTTTGCTTGTCGGGCTGTTTATCGCCCGACCTTTTTTGTTGCCGACCCCACGGCCGCCCCGCCTGACTTCGCGCCAATCTTTGCTGGCGGAGAAGGAGGCTCTGCTGGGACAGATTCGCCTGCTGGATTTTGATGCGGAGACGGGCAAGCAGTTGCCGGAGGAGTACACGGCCGAGCGGGAGCTTTTAATGCAAAGAGCCACGGCCGTGTTGGCACAACTCGAAGAGACAGAAGACCTTGAGGCGGCCATCGAAGCGGCCGTGGCCCGGCTCCGCCTAGAAATAGAACCCCCAAGTAAACCCAAGGCGGTTGCCATCAATTTTTGCCCTCAATGCGGCACGGCCGTGAAACCAGAAAATAAATTTTGTAGCCACTGCGGCACAGCTTTGACAATGAGTAATGAGCAATGAGTAATGAGCAAAAAGGTTGGTACGCCCCACAGCATTATCCATCCAGAAAGGCACAGTATGTGGTGATTTTTTTGGTTAGCTTTCTTGCTTTCTGGGGTAGGGCAACCACGGCCGTGGTTCACGCCCAAACAGAGCCAGGCCCCATTCCCACCCCCGCCCTGCCGCTAGGCGTAACCGCCGACCCCGCCGCAGGCTTAGCCATCTACCAACAGCGATGCGCCACCTGTCACGGCCCAGCCGGACTGGGCGACGGACTACAGGCGGCCCTATCTATCCAGCCGCCCACGGCTATCGGCGACCCCGCGTACCTACGCACGGCTGACCCTGAATATATGTTCAACTTTATCGCCAACGGCAATTTGGAAGCGGGGATGCCTGGCTTTGGCGAGGGGAATAACAGCAATCCGCTCAGCACGGCCGAGATTTGGAATGTGGTCACGGCCGTGTATGGCTTGCCCCAGCAAAATCAGACCTTGGACACGGCCGTGATAACCGGCCAACTAAGCAACGCCACGCTCGGCGGCTCCGTGGGCGACTTGACCGTAGTGCTTCAAGCGTTTACCACCGAAGCGGTCGAAGCCCTGCGGTTGGAAACCACGGCCGACCCCGACGGACGCTACCAATTTGACCTGGCCCGCGTGCCGCCCAACTGGATTTATCGCACCGTGGTGAGCTATGGCTCCTTAGAATACAGCAGTGATTTTGCCCAGTTAACGGCCGATAATTCGGCGGCCGAGTTGCCTATTCTCATTTATGAAACAACACGCGACACGGCCGTGATTCGTCTGGCCGAAATAGACAGCGTGCTCGATTTTGCCCCCCAAATGATGCGCGTCAGCGAGCTATACATCATCAGCAACGAAAGCGAGCGCGTTTTTGTCGGGGCAGACGGCACGGCCGAAGATGTCACCCTGCGTTTTACGGTGCCAGCGGGAGCCAGCAACGTCCAATTTTTGCGCGGGGGGCAAACCGCCAATGATTTTTTCCCCTTAGATGAGCAAATCGTTGCCCTCGGTAATGACGAATATGGCTTAACCGTGCCCATTCCGCCTGGCTTCGGCGTGGCGCGGGTGCTTCTGCAATACATTTTGCCTTATGAGCCAGGGCTATCCCTCAATCGCCCTCTCGTTTATCCCTTGGAAACGGCCACGCTGATTATCGCCAACAGCGGCGTCAACCTCACCGAAGGCAGTCGTTGGACGGTGGTCGATGGGACAGCGGCGATGCTCAATAAAGATGTGCGTTTTTATCAACACCCCCCTCTCGAGGCGGGAGAGTCGTTGGTTTATACGCTCACGGGGTTCCCCATCATCGTAACCGATGCGCAAGGTCAGCAGGCTGTGGTACGGGATGAGCAGACAGAATTATTGGTGGGCGTATTGGTGTTGCTGTTCACGGCCGTGGGTGTTATTTTTACGGGTTACCGCTGGACACAGAGCCAACCGCCAGCTAACGAACAAGACGTCCTAATCCAAACCTTGGCCGCGCTCGATGAAGCGTACGCCGCTCAGGAAATCCGCAAAAGCGGTTACGAACGCCAAAGAAGAGAGACCAAAGACCGCCTTTTAGCCATTTGGCAAGAGTGAGAAGCGAGAAGTGACAAGTAAAAAGTGAAAAGTGGGTCGGCCTGACCCCGCCCTTACTCTCTTCCTCCCTCCCCCCTACCTCCCTCATCACAAGGAACGCTGTATGTCCAGATTCATGTCACTCATCCTCAACGCGCTACTCATTATTGGTTTGTTTATGGGCGTTTTTGGATGGTTCTGGCTACCAAACATGCTCAACGGCAATTGGCCAGGGCCATACGCGCTTCTGGTCTGGTACATCATTTCCATCCCCCTTGTCATTGGGATTTCGCTGATATTTTTGGTCATGATCTCGCTATACCGCTTCGTTATCCTATTGGTTATGCAGGGCAAGGGAGACGCCACATCTCTCTTGCTACGCAATAAAATACTCAGCTTGTTGATTGTATCTATCATCGGGGGCTTTCCTAGCTATATCGGCAACTTTGACACCCTGCAAAAGGAAGCATTTGGCGGGCGTCATTATCAGCTATTGATGCAACATACCCCCAACTATGCTAGCTTTTCCGTCTTTAACTGCTTTGAGCCGATTGGGGTATGGTGCCAGAACGAGATACAAACGCCGCGCCTCACCCCGCCTTATCCCACCCCCACCCCGATGAGTAATTTTGTCATTGTCATTGACAACAACCCCATCAATTTGCGGCCGCCTGCTTTGCCCACGGTCACCCCGCCCGCAGAGTTATTGCTGGACACGACGGGGGTGGGTTTGTTGCTCAAAGTGGGGGCAGAGTATGCGGTTGTCACCACCATTGTACCGACCCCGACGCCAGTTGACATAATACCACCAGAGGTCATGGTGACGATTGCGCCCTCAGTTACGCCTTATCCATAAGCTATGAGCCATGCAACTACTAACCTAGATTGGACCAATTTGCTCTGGTGAGTGTAGCCATTGAGCGACTAAAATTAGTCCAATCTCCAGAGAGCATAAGCCACGTGGTGTGTCCTTGATAAAGATTGAAAAGTTGACCAAACAGTATGGGTTGCTCCCCGTTTTGCGGGGGGTTGATTTGGACGTAGGGGCGGGGGAGTTTGTGACGCTGGTAGGGCCGAATGGGGCGGGTAAAACGACGCTCTTGCGCATCGTCGCCACGTTGCTCAAGCCCAGCGGGGGCGAGGTGAGCGTGGGCGGCTGGCCGTTGCCCAGTCACGCGCAAAAGGTGCGGCGTTATTTGGGGCTAGTGTCGCACTATACGATGCTGTACGGGGATATGACGGCCGAGGAGAATTTGCTCTATTATGCGCGGCTGTATCAGCTTGATGCGGCCGAGAAGCGAGTCACGGCCGTGTTAAAAACCGTCGGCTTGGCCGCTCGCCAATACGACTTTGTGCGCACCTTTTCACGCGGCATGTTGCAACGGCTGACCATCGCCCGCGCCACTCTGCACGAGCCAGATGTGCTTTTGTTAGACGAACCGTACACGGGGCTTGACCAAGCGGCGGTGGCTCTGCTGGATGAGCTATTACGGGAGCAACACGGCCGTGGACGCACCATCCTCATGATTACCCACGACCTCCTGCACGGGCTGACCACTTGTGACCGCGTCGCCATTTTGCATCGGGGCAAAATAGCGGCGGATTTGTCCACGGCCGTGACGGATGGAACCCAATTCATGGCAACTTATAAGCAAATCACGCAGGGGGGAGCGCATGGGTAACTTTTGGGCGGCGGTCACGGCCGTGGTGCGCAAAGATTTAACGATTGAGCGACACACGGGGCAATCCATCAGCGTCATGGTTGTCTTTGCCCTAGCCGTGGTTGTGACCTTTAACCTCGCCCTCGGCGGCAATTTGGACGCGGCGCGGAATGTGTCGGTCGGGCTACTGTGGGCGACGATTTTGCTGGCAGGCACGCTGGGGCTGAATCGCTCCTTTGCCGCCGAACAAGAGAACAATAGCTTTGATGCCCTGCTGATGACGCCGGTGGACAGGAGCGCGATTTTTCTGGGTAAGGTGATTAGCGTCAGCTTGCTGATGTTTGTGCTAGAAGCGATTTTGATTGTGGTGTTTACCGCGTTTTTTAATAAGCCGTTTTATTTGCCCACGGCCGTGTTGATTCTCGTTTTGGGCACAATCGGCTATGTAGCCGCCGGGGTGCTGGTCACGTCGATGGCCATGCAGACGCGGGCGCGGGCGGTTTTGGTGCCGGTGTTGCTCTTACCGCTGACGCTCCCCGTGGTGTTGTCGGCGGCGTCGGCTATGGCCTCGATTTTGGACACGGCCGTGTTCATTTGGGACGAAGTCGGCTTTTCTATTTCGCTCGTCATCCTGTTTGATGTGCTGATGCTGGCCGTGGGAGCCGTGACCTATCAGTTTGTCGTAGAAGATTAAACGCAGAATGCGACTTAAAACTTGGTGAAGGGTGAGCTTTGTCAGGTGCATCTACCCTCACTATTGCATACAATCCAGTATGTTTTCATGCTCGTTCATCCCCCAAACCTAATCCCTACCCGCATCAACTTCTTGTTTGGAGACCCTGATGACCCTCTCATTCCTGACTAAAAACACCCGCTGGCTTAACCTCATCGCGGCCGTGGCCATGGGCCTCACCCTCTTCCTCATCTTCTACTTTGCCCCCACCGAGCGCACCATGGGGCAAGTGCAACGCCTCTTCTATTTCCATGTCGGTTCCGCGTGGGTATCTGCCATTACCTTTTTTGTCGCCCTCATCTGCGGCTTGCTTTATTTGTGGAAACCGCACCCCAGTTGGGACAAAATTGCCCTCGCCTCGGTCGAGATTGGCGTCGTCTTTATGACCATGACCATCGTCAGCGGCTCTGTGTGGGGCAAACCCGCGTGGAACACCTGGTGGGTGTGGAGTCCCCGCCTCACCTCCATCACGATTATGTGGCTCGTTTATGTGGCCTACTTCATGTTGCGCGGCGCGTTGGACGACCCCGAGAAAAAGCGTCGTTTCTCGTCCGTTTATCTGGTGGCGGCTTTTGTGACGGTTATTATCACCTTTGGCAGTATTCGCGTTTTGCGGGATATTCACCCCGTCATGTTTGGTGGTATGCTGGAATCAGCGCAGGGGACGGAACAAGGGCTACAAGATTTTTCTGGCTCAGGGCTGGATTCGCGCAATATGGGTATCACCCTGACCATTTCGACCATTTCCTTCTCGTTGCTCTACATCGCTTGGCTAGCCAACCGCATCCGCCTGCAAAATATGCTGGATGAAGCGGCCCGTATCAAAACGCGGGTCGTCTCTTTCCTGCAAGAAGCGTAGACAAAGAAGTTCAACATCTCTGAAGAAGTTGAACTTCTGTCAATTCCAGCCTCAACCTGATCCAGAATCCAAAATCTCTATGTTATTTTCACAATGGTTACAACAGGGTATTGACCCCAATATCACGCTTGATTATCTTTTGCTCGGCTATGGGGTGATGTGGCTATGCGCGTTGGTTTATGTGCTGATGTTGGCTAACAAACAGCGTAATCTGCGGCGCGACATTGCCCTGATGCGTCGTTTGCTTGAATTAGAAGATGAATAGACCACGGCCGTGTTTTTCGCCCCTATCCGTAAGGTTGGTCATGGTCGAGCCGTCTAAACGAGTGAAATCCATTCCCAGCCCGAACACGGAGCATTAATAAATGCAGACAGTAGACAAACAAACAGCACCTTGGGGACGCATCATTCTCGGCACATTAGCCATCGTCATCGTCCTCTTTCTGCTTATCGGCACATTCGTAGACGGACAACCCCCTGCCCCAGGCGGCTTTTCCGTTGCGCCCCAGCAACCCTTCCTCATCCTCGCCATCATCGCCTTCATCGGCGGCGTGCTGAGCTTTTTATCCCCTTGCACCCTGCCCATTTTGCCCGCCTATTTTGCCTTTGCCTTTCAGAGCGAGCGCAAGCAGATTGCTGTGAATACGCTCGTCTTTATGCTGGGCGTGGCGACCATGTTTAGCTTGTTTGGGGCAACCGCCTCGGCCGTGGGCAGTGTCCTGCGCCAAAACCAAGATTTAATTATCTTGCTGGGCGGCGCACTGGTCATTATTTTTGGCATGATGAGCATTTTGGGGCAAGGCTTTACGGGTTTTCAACAAGAAGAGGTCGTGCAGTCGCGCAGTGTGGGCGGCTCATTTCTCTTTGGCATGACCTTTGCCGTGGGCTGGTCTACCTGTATCGGCCCGATTTTGGGTTTTGTGCTGACAATGGCGGCCACGACGGCCTCGGTCACACAGGGCACAATGCTCTTGTTTATTTACGCTTTAGGACTGGGATTGCCGCTCATTATCGTCTCGACCTTTATCGGTCGCGCCAGCCGCGATAGCTGGATATGGCGGGTGATGCGGGGTAAAGGGTGGCAGTTCACCGTGCCCACTTATGTGGTCACGGGTATTTGGGCCTTGGTGGCGTGGGTCATTCTCACGGCCGTGGTGCAATACGCTTTCGATAGTTTTAGCGTCTTCAGCCAACAAACCTTTGGGACATTCCACGCCATCGGCCTGCTGGTCATCGCCCTTTTGGGCGCGGGGCTGTGGGTTTATACTGATGATAGCCCGCCCAAAGTACCGCTTTTTCTCCACACCACGGGCCTCATCTCTGGTGCCCTTTTCCTAATTATTGGCTACCTGATGCTGACCAACCAGATGACCGCCATCACGGCGCAGTTTGCCAGCGCAGAAAGCTGGGTCATTGGCATCGAAGAGTGGTTCTACAACTTAGTGCAGTAAAAGCAGGTCAGTTCAACACCGCCTTTACTCATTATTCATTAGAGTAGTTCCTTATTAAATTATGGCTCTTTGGGATCTCATGGGGTTTGGTCTGAAATGGAATACGTGATGCGCAGGTCTCTCTGGACACACATGGCGTTTCGCGCATCATTTGATGTCAACCCCCTGAATTCCTGAAGAACCATTATTCATTACTCCTTACTCATTCTCTCATGTCTAAACTTGATAACAACACCCCAGAATTAACGGATGCAGACGCACCCAACACGCGCAACTTGTGGCTCTTTTTTGGGGGCATGATGCTGTTGGGGGTCATGCTGTCGCTGTTGCTGTTTGGGGGTGAATTTTTTTCATCCACGGCCGTGTCAAACCCCGACACAGCCACCACAAACGACCCCAACTTCGTCTTTGAACTAGAAGAAATGCCCCCCCAAGCCCGCATCGGCAACGTCGAAGTCGGCCAGCAAGCCCCCGACTTTGTCCTGCAAAACGTCAGCGACGAAACCATCGCCCTCAGTGACTATGAAGGCCAGCCCGTCATTCTCAATTTTTGGGCAACATGGTGCGCCCCCTGCCGCATCGAAATGCCTGAATTCGAGGCGACCTATCAAGCGTACCAAAACGAAGGGCTAGAAATTTTAGCCCTCAATCGGGAAGAAAATCCTACCACCATTGGCGCATTCTGGAGCCAAATGGCTAACCAAGGGACACCGCTCACTTTTGTGCCTTTGCTGGATGAAAGCGGCGTCGTAGCCAATAGATACGGGGTGTTTGCCATGCCCACCACCTATTTCATTGACCGCACAGGCAAAGTCACGGCCGTGCATCGTGGCCCCCTCACCGAAGAAATGCTCAACGGCTACCTCGCCACCATTCTCCCCTCTTCCTAAAAAAAGTAACGAGTGCTGAGCGAGGAGTGATGAGTCCCCTGCAAAAAGATTAAATCTCTCGCAAAGGCGAGAAGGGCGCAAAGTTTTCCTCGAGAAGTTTTTCTCTTTGCTTCCTTGCGTCTTAGCGAGAGCCTGCTTTTTTCAGTAAGCTCAGTGATGAGTGTGCCTTTGGCTAAACAAGCCACGCTCACAGAAAAGTCACCTGACACATGACACGTGAAACATGACCCTGTGTCGAAAACCCCATGACTTCTAAAAAACCCGTCACGGGCAAGACCCGCACCCTCGTCATCACCATTGACAAGATACTCCTCGGTTTTACCCGCCACTGGCTGGCTGTGGTCAATATCGCCCTCGCGCTGTTTGTAGGGCTAGCTCTGCTCGCGCCCGCGCTGATGTCAGCGGGCTATACAGGCCCCGCCAACACACTTTACCGCGTTTACGGCCCCTTTTGCCACCAAATGGCCTTCCGCTCCTTCTTTATCTTTGGCGACCAATACGCCTATCCCCGCGAGCTAGCCGGAACCAACCTCACCTCGTTCGAGACTTACGTCGCCCCCCTACCTGAATTTGCCAATATCGCCCCGGGCGATACCAATCGGCTATTCCTGCAAGCCCGCGCCTTTGTGGGCAACATGACCATGGGGTTCAAGTCCGCGCTCTGCCAGCGCGACCTCTCCATCTATGGCATGATGCTCATCGGCGGCCTAATTTATGGGCTGGTGCGCCGCTATCGGCCTGTCAAGCAACTGCCCATTATCGCCTTTGTGCTGATTGGCGTTTTTCCGATTGCGTGGGATGGGTTCAGCCAGTTGTTTGGCTATTTTTTCGCGCTCATTCCCGGTGCGGAGGGGTTGACCGCTCTGTTTGCCCTGCGGGAAAGCACCCCCTTCTTGCGGGTCTTAACGGGATCACTGTTGGGGCTGGCTCTGGTATGGCTTTTGTATCCTCATTTGGAGGATGGCTTGGGACGAACAAGGCAGGAGTTAGAGGATAAACTCGGCCGTGTGGGGGAGTTGTGAGGGGGTGAGGAAGGGAGGAAGAGAGGGTGTGAGCAAGGGAGAAAGGGAGAAAGGGAGCGTGTGTGATCTAAACGTTACCGGAAGCTCTGTCGAAGGCAAAAGGGCGGGCTTCGACAGGCTCAGCCCTCGAGAAGAAGGGTGTTACTAAAATTTTTTCCCGATTAGGGTGGCGTTATGACCGCCGAAGCCGAAGGAGTTGCTTATGAAGGTGTTGACCACGGCCGTGCGTCCTTCATTCGGCACATAATCCAAATCACAAAGGGGGTCAGCCTGTTCATAGTTAATGGTCGGGGGGAGCCAATCATGCTTCATGGCTAACAAACAGACCAGCAACTCCAACGCCCCCGTCGCTCCCAGCAAATGACCGTGCATCGACTTGGTTGAGCTAGCGGGAAGCGCGTAAGCATACTCCCCAAATATCTTTTTGAGCGCGACCGTTTCCATCTGGTCATTCAATGTGGTGCTCGTGCCGTGCATGTTGACATAATCAATCTGCTCAGGCATCAACCCCGCATCACGCAAAGCCATCTGCATCGAAACCACGGCCCCCGCCCCATCTTCACGCGGCGCGGAAACATGGTACGCATCGGCTGATGTGCCATAGCCGACCAGTTCCCCCCAAATCGTCGCCCCTCGCGCCTGCGCCGTCTCCAACGCTTCCAAAACCAAGATAGCCGCCCCATCGGCGGGCACAAAGCCATCTCGCCCCGCGTCAAAGGGACGGCTGGCGCGTTCTGGTTCGTCGTTGCGGGTGCTCATCGCTCCCATGGCGTTGAACCCCGCCAAGCTGAGGGGCAACACCCCCGTCTCAGCACCGCCCGAGATGATGATGTCCACACGGCCGTGGCGAATCATCTCCATCGCCTCCCCAATCGCATTCGCGGCACTCGCACAAGCCGTCGCCAGAGCCATATTCGGCCCCTGCAACCCATACGTCATCGAGATTCGCGCGGGAATACTGTCCGCCAGCATCATGGGTATAAAAAACGGGCTGACCCGATTCACGCCGCGTCGAAACATCGTCTCCGCCGCTTCCTCCGTGGTCGAAATCCCCCCCAGCCCCGTACCCAGCACCACCCCAATTTTCGCCCGTTCACTGGCGGAAAGCTGGTCAATACCCGCCATTTTTACCGCCTCTTCGGCCGCGACCAGCGCATATTGCGTGGCTCTATCCAGCCGTCGCGCCTCTTTGCGTCCAAAAATCGACACGGGGTCAAAGTCGCGCACCTCTCCCCCTATCTGGGTTTTGAACTCGGACGCATCAAAGCCAGAAATGCGCTGAATACCGCTCTGCCCAGCGGCGATTTTGTCCCAAGTCACCGCCACATCATGGCCGAGCGCGTTAATCGTGCCCAGTCCCGTCACGACCACGCGCCGCCGCTGTTCCGTTTGCTGATTTGTATGTGTCATTAATGCCCTCTCTTGTTGTGTGCCAAAGGATTATAACAATGAACGGGCAATTGCGTAGCAAGAGCAGAGCGATGAGTGGCCGCCTGACTGCCTACCCTTTTCCATAAACAGGAATGGCCGCGCCGTTGACCGCCACGGCCGCGTCCGAGGCCAAAAAGAGAATCACGCTAACCAGACGGTCGGGATGCACCCATTTGGCAAAATCAGCCTTCGGCATCGCCTCTCTGTTTTGCGGCGTGTCAATCGTGCCAGGCAAAATGCAGTTCACATTGATATTTTTATCCTTCACTTCCTCGGCGAGGCTCTCTGTCAGGCGAATCACGGCCGCTTTGGAAACGATATAGCTCGACATATTGGCCGCCCCTTGCAAAGCCGCCCGCGCCCCCACGTTGACAATTTTGCCGCCCCCTTGCTCTAGCATGTGGGGCACAAGGGCACGGCTGGTCAACAAGACAGATTTGGCGTTGAGGTTGAGTAAAAATTCCCACGTTTTTAGCTCTGTTTCGTAGACGGTTTCGCCCATTTTGAAGCCGCCCGCGATATTAGCCAAGAAGTCAATGCGCCCCGTCCACGCGATTGCTTTTTCAGCCATCTGGGCCACGTCGTCAGGATTAGTTAGGTCGGCTTCGATATAGAGCAGGTTATCATGCTCAGCTTGGTCGCCAAACGTTTCTTCTAAAAAGGCGAGCCGATGCTCAACCGCCACGACTTTTGCCCCGGCCGTGCATAGACCAGTCGTAAGGGCGCGTCCTAAATTGCCAGCCGCACCAGTGACCAGCGCGGTTTTGCCTGTGAAGTTGTACATGGGGTTTTTCTCCTTATGGATGGATTGGTTTGTTGGGTTGGATTGTTTGTTTGTTGGTTGGCTTGTTGGTTAATGGTAACAGAAAATGGTGTATAAGATGCTGATGCAAAAAAGAAGCGTGTGCCCTGCCGATGCAAGACACACGCTTTATTTATTACTGAGTTCGCTACCAAAAGATCAGTCTAGCCAAAACAGTCACACAGGTTTTTCTCGAGAGAAAACAAGCGTCAACAGCACACTCAACCTCTGCAACCAACCTTTTTACTCATTGTTCATTATTCATTACTCATTGTCAAAAGTGCAGTACCATTTCGATACGGCGGAAGGTCTCGAAGTAGCCAGCCGATTCGTAACCGGGCCAGCGAGGGTCGTATTGGTCGAGGTTTTCGACAATGGCGTCCTGCATGGGACTCATGGCGTGGAGTTGTTGCAACACGGCCGTGGTCACAGCCACCACATCTCCGCGTTCCACCCCCACCAGCACCCGCCGAATCTGCAACGCCCCCGGCTCAAACGCCGCCCAGCCCCACGCCCCGTGCGCCAGCGTCACCACGATACCCGTTAACTGACGCACATTGTAAAACGACTCAATCTCGTTCAGCCAGTTTGAGCGTTCCCGCCGCCGCCGCAATAAATCAAGTGCGCCCAAATCATCAACCGCCTCGAGTTGCACAAAATCTTGCACCCGTTTCACGGCCGTGGGTGGGCGACGACCGACCAGCAGTTCGCGCGTTTTCACAAACCCCTTTTTGCAAAACAGCTTATACGCAGGCACATTGTCCTTGATGACCTCCAGCCATATTTGCGGCACATCACGCGCCCGCGCCTCCCCAATCAAATGATCCATCATGATATGCCCCAAGCCCCGCTTGCGTGTGGTGGGCAACACCCCCAACCGCGTAATCCAAGCTCGATTGGCGCGCATGCCCAACATCCCCAGCCCCAGTAAAGTCTCGCCGTCATCTTCCAGCATGACGCAAGAGGCGGACAGATTCACATCATACACGTCTATATATTCTTGAAGCCGCGCCGAGGTCATCGGCATGGGAATAATATAATCGGTGCGGGTGCGGTTATAAACGTGGGTCAGCTCTTCGATGCTAAATTCAGAGGCGGGAACCATAATTGGTTCCCTGTTAACGGCTTTGGGCAATTGTGAGGGCAGTAAGCGAGTCGTCATAAGGTTTCTCTCTGGTTGATGAGCAGGCGGAGGCAGAACCGGATACATAGCAGACAAGCAGAAAATGGATGACCTTATCTAATCTATCTGAATAATAAAGCCACTACCGGGCACAATAGCACGCCCCAACTCATCAGACAACTCAATAATAGCTATAATGACATAGTTGTTTTCTATAATGTCCGTTGAGCATAGTACCCAAGTCTAATAAACTGTGACTATGTAAAAACCAGACCCCAGACACACCCACCGCACAAGGACAACCGCATGGAATTAAGATACCTTGAAGCATTTGTCACCGTCGCACAAGAAGGCAGTTTTACCCTGGCGGCGGAACAACTCAATCTGACCCAGCCATCGCTCAGTGCCCGCGTGCAACAGCTCGAACAGAGTCTCAATACCGAGCTTTTTTCGCGCCAAACACGGCCGATTACCCTGACCGCCACGGGCCGCATTTTCCTGCCCTATGCGGAGCGTGTTCTCAGTATTTTGGATGTGGGTATAGACGCAGTGCGCGAAGCAGAATCCGGGCTGGCTGGACGGCTGACGCTGGGTTGCCCCGTGTCGGTCGCTACGTATCTGATGCCGCAAGTAATGGAGACGTTTAACCGCCGCTATCCGCATGTGGAGTTGTGGATGGAAACGGGCTACTCAGCCACGATGGTGGAGATGCTTCAGGATGGGATGCTGGATATGACGTTCACGGCCGTGTTTCCGCACCTGATTCGCCAATGTGAGCTACTACTCCATATTCATGATGAGCTTATCGCGGCCGTGACGGCCAACCATCCCTTGTCCACGGCCGTGGACATCCACAGCCGCCAGCTTTGGCAATACCGCACCATTCTCCCCCGCTGGGGCAACTCCTTTGAAGCATACATCCACAGCCTGCGCGATTTACACCCCCACCCCCACCCCCTACTCAACGTCCCCCTTGCCACCGCCCTGCCCATGATCCAGCGAGGTGCACCCGACACCATTATTTTTGTCCCCCGCCGCGTCGCCCAAGCCGTCAACCTCATCCCTCTGCGCGTCTCCGACCTCACCTACTCATGGGACGTCGCCCTCATCATGCGCCCTGGCCGCACCCTCTCTCCTCTCGAATTAGAGTTTGTCAGTATGGTGCAAGAGGCAACGTAAAGAAAAAGGGCGAAAGACGAGGGAAGAAGGAAGAAGGAAGAAAAGGGGCGGGTCTTCTCAAGAAAATCTCCGCGTTCTCCGCGAACTCAGCGGTTAATTTGACCCTTCTCCAGTGACTCAGGAGCCTATTATTCATTTCTTATTGCCAATCCTCATTAGATTATGGTCTAATTCTCCCCTGTCCCTACATTAGAAGCTCGTCTAATCCACCAACGGCTCCCAGCCAACGCGCCCTCCCATGCCCCAACGCATCCGCCAAGCCCTCACCGGCATCCCCACCCCCGTCTGGTTTTTGCTTCTCTCCGCCTTCTTTGCCGGCATGGGCCTGCGGCTCAACTGGCTCTTCCTCAACTTCCATCTGGAAGAGCTAGGCTTCGGCCGTGACCTAATTGGGTATGCCAATGCCGTGCCCGCCCTGTCAATGGTCATCATCGGCATTCCAGCCGGAATTTATGCCCCCCGCCTCGGTTACGTGCGCAGTTTACGGCTGGCGGGAGCCATCGCGGCCCTCAGCCTCCTGCTCGTGGCCGCCGCGCCCAGCACCGCGCTCGTTTTCTTGGGGCTATTTGGCTTTGGCGTGGGCAATTCGCTCGTTATGGCAACCACGCCGCCCCTGCTCCAACACGTCGCCCCCATCGAGAAACGGGTCATCGCATTTAGCCTGTATGGAGCCGTAGGCACGCTGGCTGGCTTTTTGGGCAGTATTGCGGGAGGATATTTGCCTTATTTTTTGGGCGGGGTGGATGGGGTGATTTATCTGATGTCGGCCGTGTTTGGGCTAAGTTTGCTACCCCTCTTTGGACTGCAAAAGCTCCGCAACACAGAGCGCAAGCCATTCAAAATGCGTCATCCTCGCCGCTGGGCGAAGCTCCTCATTCCCAACACCATCATCGCCCTGGGCGCGGGGGCGGTCATGCCCTTTCTAAACCTATATCTGGCCGATAAGTTCGGGCTATCGTTTGAATGGATTGGCTTTATTTTTGGGCTGTCCGCGCTCTCCACAACGGTGGTCATGCTGTTGCAACCCCTGCTGGTCACCATGTGGGGCAAGGTCGGGGCTATTATCGCCAGCCAAACGGCCGCGCTACCCTTTATCTTGGTCATCGCCTACGTGCCGTTTTTGCCGCTGGTGGCGATGGCTATGTTTGTGCGCGAAGCGTTGATGAATGCGGCCAACCCGATTTATACGGCGTTGGCGATGCAACTGCTGGCGGATGAAGAGGCGGCGGCATACATGCTGGCTATGAACGCGCTATGGCGCATCGCTTGGGCGATTAGCTCGAGCATTTCGGGGCAGATGCAGTACGCGCTGGGCGTAGAAGCGTTTAACTATCTGTTTGCGGCTATGCTGACGCTGTATAGCGTGGCAATTTTGCTGACGTGGCGGTTTTTCTGGCAGGAACGCGCCCAAATTGAGGCGGAGGCGTTGGTGGCTGTAATTCCGTGAAAAGGGCGAAGGGCGAAGGGCGACGTGTTTGGCGTTCCAAGCAAGGACTGTCAGACAATACGCACCTCGCACCCCGCACCTCGCACCTTATCCTCGCACCCTTGCCCCTTGCACCCTGCCCCTTGCTCGCTATACTTGCACCATGACCAAGCGCGAGACCCTCATTATTCATGCAGACCCCGAGCATAACGGCATTCAAACGGCCGTGCCGCTCGTTTTTCTGACGGGCTTATTGCTGACCTATTGCCTCAGTTTATGGTTGATGCCCCTGCGGCTGGGCGGGTTGTGGACCAATTATCTGCTTTTGGGAGGATGCACGGCCGTGCCCATTGCCGCGCTCATCATGCTCCTAGCCGATAAATGGCTCAAACAAGTGTGGCTCAGTGGGCAAACCATCCACCTCACACCGCAACAGTGCATCGCCCTGCACCAGCCCGACGCAGATCCCGTCCAAATTGATTTAACCCAGCCCCACGATACGTTGCGCTGGTATTATCAGATGGGCAACTGGGCCAAAACGGGGCGAGAGCGACAGATTCAGCGCGGCTGGTATTGTCACACGCTGGCCTTTAAGCAGAACGAGCGCGAGATTGTGCTGTTCACGTTTATGTCTGCCGGCGAAAGCGAAGCGTTGCGCCAACTGGCTCCCTTCAAATCGCTCAATGTGACCGAACTGTATGACACCAGCCTGACCAGCCGCTTTCAGGCGTATCGCTCCCCCACAGGGCGGCCAGAAATGCCGCCCAGCTTGCTGATTAGTGATGACCGCGCTTATTGGCGTGGGGAACGATCTCGCTGGAAACACGGCCGTGAACTCACCCCCGCAGATTTTCAAACCATCCTAAAAACACTCAACAACTAAACACGGAAAACTTACCCCCTACTAGGAGACCCCCCCATGTTCCACTTCAACTTTATCACCGAAGAACACAAAATGATTCAAGAAGCGGCCCGCGACTTTGCCCAAAGAGAGATAGCCCCCACGGCCGAGCAATTTGACCACAGCGGCGAATTCCCCATCGACAACGTGCGCAAAATGGGGCAACTCGGCTTCATGGGCATCGAAGTGCCCGAAGAGCTAGGCGGCGCGGGCATGGACTCGCTGGCCTACGTGCTGGTCATGGAAGAAATTTCCAAAGCGGACGCCAGTCACGGCACCATCGTCTCCGTCAACAATTCCCTCTACGGCAAAGGGCTACTCCTCTTTGGCACCGACGAGCAAAAAGCGGCGTGGCTGACCCCCATCGCCACTGGCGAACACATCGGCGCGTACAGCCTGACCGAGCCGATGAGCGGCAGTGACGCGGGCAACATGGCCAGCCGAGCTGTGCTCAATGACGCGGGAACCCATTACATCATCAACGGCGTTAAATCATGGGTCACCTCCGCCCCCTACGCTGACCGGGTCATCGTCTTCACCATGACCGAGCCAGAAAAAGGGCATCGCGGCATCACCGCCTTTTTGGTTGACACCCGCCAGCGCGGCTTCTCACGCGGCAAAACGGAGCCAAAATTAGGCATCCGCGCCAGCGCGACCAGCGAAATCATCTTTGAAAATTACGAATGCCCCGTCGAAAACATACTGGGCAAGCCGGGCGAAGGGTTCAAAATCGCCATGACTATTCTCGACTATGGGCGCATTGGCATCGCCGCCCAAGCCCTGGGCATTGCCCAAGCCGCGCTCGACGCCAGCATCGCTTACGCGCAGGAGCGGGAAGCGTTTGGGCAAAAAATCGGCCAATTCCAAATGATTCAGCAAAAGCTAGCTGACATGAAGTGCAAGGTGGAAGCAAGCCGCTTGCTGACCTATCAAGCCGCGCTAGAAGCGGCGCACGCCAAGAAGAGGGGCGGTCGCTTCACGCTCGAGGCGAGCATGGCGAAACTGTTCGCCAGCGACACGGCGATGTATGTCACCACGGAAGCGGTGCAGATTCATGGCGGTATGGGCTACAGCAAGGAGATGCCGCTGGAACGTTATTTCCGGGACGCCAAAATTACGCAAATTTACGAAGGGACGAGTGAGATTCAGCGCATGGTGATTGCGCGGCAGTTAACGGGCTTGCGTTAGTCGCCGGCACGAGTGAAAAGCAGAAAGTGAGAAGTGAAAAGTGAGAAGTGGCGGGTCAATCAGTGTGACCTGCGGTCACGACTCACTGGAAAGAGGGGGAGGTTCCTCCCCCGGCACTTTTTATCCAGAGCGATTAGCTAACTCCCGCTGAGTGCCGGGGGTTTCCACTACGAATTTTTGGGAAGATACCCTATCTGGACAAAAAAACTCCCGACACTTTGAAAAAAAGTGTCGGGAGTTTTGCTATTCAGGAATTCAGGGTGGTGCGTCACTCGCCTTTGGCTTAAATAGTCCCCGTCGTCAAGGCCATCTTCACTTCGGCAATAGCCCTCGTCACTTCAATATCACGCGGGCAGGCACTGGTACAGTTAAACGCCGTGCGACATTTCCAGACGCCGAACTGCTCGTTCATAATGTTTAGCCGCTCTTCGGCCGCTTCGTCGCGGCTGTCAAAGATGAAGCGATGCGCCTGCACAATGGCCGCCGGCCCGACATATTTGTCGTTGGCCCAGAAGCTGGGGCAGGAGGTGGTACACGCGGCGCAGAGAATACATTTGGTGGTATCGTCAAAACGGGAGCGGTCTTCTTGGGTTTGAAGCCGCTCACGACCATCTTCGGGCACGGCCGTGTTCGTGATGAAAAACGGCAAAACCGACTTGTAATGGTCAAAAAACGGCTCCATATCCACCACCAAATCCTTAACTACCGTCAGACCCAAAATCGGCTCCACCTGAATTTTGGCATGGTCCGCGCCCTCTTTGCGCAAACGCGCCACCAGCATCTTGCACGCCAGCGCGTTCGCCCCATTAATGCGCATCGCATCAGAGCCGCACACGCCATGCGCACAAGAGCGGCGCAGGGTCAGCGTGCCATCTTGCTCCCACTTCACGCGGTGGAGCAAATCTAAGACAGAGTCGGTGGAATTCACATCATCAAGTTTATACTCACCCCACCAGGGCTTTTCGTCTTTTTCCGGGTTAAAACGCCGGACACGTAAATCTATTTTCATGCGTATCTCCGTTGGGCTACTGGTCGGGTCAATTAGTAAACGCGCTCTTTGGGTTCATAGCGACCTAAATGCACTGGCTCATAGCCCAGCTCAAAGCGGCCGTCTTCTTTCATGTAGCAATAGGAATGTTTAAGCCAGTTCACGTCGTCTCGTTTGGGATAATCGTCGCGGGCGTGTGCCCCTCGGCTTTCTTGACGAGCGGCGGCTGACACGGCCGTGGCCTGCGCCAACTGAATCAAACAGCCCAACTCCCACGCCTCCAGCAAATCCGTATTAAACTTCTTGCCTTTATCATCAACCGACACGTCGTCATACCACTGCTGATACACCTCAGCCAGTTGCGTCACCGCCTGATCCATCGGCTCCTGCACGCGGAACACGCCGACCTTTTCCGTCATCAGCTTTTGCATTCTATCGCGCAGAGCAAACACCTTACTACTGCCCTGATTGTGTCGAATACGCTCAAACTCAGCGATAATTTCATCTGCCGCATTCTCTGGCAAGGGCAACAACTCCGTCTCCTGACAGAACTTCGTCATTTCCTTACCGGCGCGGCGACCAAATACCACCAAGTCTGTCAACGAATTGGTCCCCAAGCGGTTCGCCCCATGTACCGACACACAAGCACACTCGCCAGCCGCATAAAGCCCTGGCAAAACCGTGCCTTCATGATCCAACAACACCCGCGCATCATTATCCGTGGGAATGCCCCCCATCGCATAATGCGCCGTCGGCTGAATCGGCATTGGCTCATGCACGGGATCAACGCCCAGATACGTTTTGGTAAAATCAGCAATATCAGGCAATTTTTCTTCGATATACTCCCTCGTAATACTCCGATCTTTGTACCCATCTTTTTGCAAATAATGGTTCACCGTATCGGGCGTTATATCCAGATGCACATAATTCTTGCCATTGATACCCCGCCCAGCCTGTATTTCCAAATAGATAGCGCGGCTGACCACATCACGGCTAGCTAAATCCTTAATGCTCGGCGCGTACCGCTCCATGAACCGCTCGCCCTCGCCGTTAATCAGAACCCCCCCTTCACCACGTACCCCTTCCGTAATTAGAATGCCCAGCTTAAAAATTCCGGTCGGATGGAATTGAAAAAACTCCATATCTTCCATAGGGATACCGCGCCGCATACAAATCGCCGCGCCATCCCCCGTGAGAGAATGTGCGTTAGAAGTCACCTCCCAACAGCGTCCCCAGCCGCCCGTGGCAAACAAAACGGCCTTGCCATGGAAAATGTGGAAGTCACCCGTGTCAATCTCAATGGCGACCACGCCGCGTACCGTATCGCCCACGCGGATAAGGTCTACCACATGGAATTCGTCAAAAAAGTTGACCTTGTTCTTGATACACTGTTGGTACAGCGTCTGGAGAATCATGTGCCCCGTGCGGTCAGCCGCATGGCAAGCCCGCATCACAGGGCGACCCGTTTCGTTATTGGTGTGTCCCCCAAAACGGCGTTGTGAAATGCGCCCCGAGGGGAAACGGTCAAAGGGCAGGCCCATATGCTCTAACTCAATGACCACATCGACCGCATCTTTGGTCAAAATATCAACCGCGTCTTGGTCAGACAAATAATCGCCACCTTTAACCGTATCGTAGGAGTGCCATTCCCAGTTATCATCCTCTTCATTGCCTAGCGCCGCCCCAATGCCACCCTGCGCCGCCCCCGTGTGGGAACGTGTCGGATATAATTTGGACAGCACGGCAACGTCAGAGTTTCGGCTGGCATAGAGAGCGGCCATTAGACCCGCACCGCCACCACCAACAATGATTGCTTCATGCGTGTGGATAATTGGTTTCATCTTGCTTTTTGTCCTCAGAATATATGTAGCAGACAGCACATTTGGGGTGTGATACCTTGCTTGAAATTTGGTTTTGTCGTTGTCATCATGACGCGGGAAGGTTGGCTTTTGGTTCAGTTCAGTAGGGCAAAGGCATGCCTTTGCCCTACCGAACGAATGGACTAGCTAGGCATGGGGAAAGAAATCAACGCCACAGTCGACCAGCCAATGGTGACAATGATAAAAATAACCAAAAAGACGTTGATGGCTTTCATCGCCTTTTCGTTGTGAATGTAATCAGCCAAAATATTGCGTAGGCCATTGTAGCCATGCGTGACGGCGAAGATGAGGAGCAACATGGAGTAGACACGCCAGCCCCACGAACTCCACCGGTCGGCGACGAGTTGGAGCGAAAGGTTATGGACGCCCGTTAGCACCAAGTTAATAATGACGTGCCCTACAGCAAGCAGGAGCAGGGAAATACCCGATAGCCGCATGAACAGATAGGCATATCGTTCAAAGTTACTTCTGGTTTCTACATTTTTAGTTGTTTTATTTTGTGCGGTTGCCATTAGCGTAATCCCTCAAATCCTTTCATGGGGTCGTCTATATAGCTTTTCAAGTTTGGTACTGTCCAGCAACTGCCCCCTGTGCTGGCCGCATCGCCACAAAATGTCACGATGCCGTAGACGAGATATAGGGCAAGGGGCACAAAGATGATCAGGAAGATAGCCCAAACGATATAAGCACTCTTTTGCTGGTACATCCACCATGATGGTTTGAAGTCTAGCAAGGTGATGCGGACACCGTTAAAGGCGTGAAATAACACCGCGCCCAGCACGGCTATTTCGCCGAGGCCAAAAAAGGGATGCTTGAACGCACTGAGCGACCAGGAGTACAACTCTGGCCAAAAAGTAGCATTGGCTGTGTCCCAGACATGAATGGTCAAAAAGCCTAGAATGGCTAGCCCTGATAGACGGTGAGCTACCCAGCTCCAGTGGCCGATGTTTCCGCGATAGCGGACGCCTTCGACAAGCGTGGTACGTAAACCAGTTATTGACGCCATATGTTCCTCCACAACGGTTGTGTTAGGGGTAAATGTATAGGCGAAGCGCCACACTTTTGGGGATATTTAGCTGTTGGGGAAAGCTGTTTTGCGGGAGATTTCCAGAAGAGTTGACGCTTCATACGGGTTTGTGAAATATATAACAGCTGTATCATAATCTCGTTTATAGCGGTAAAACAGAGTAGGGCAAAGCTTGAGCAAAAGTCTTGTGAACTGTACCCAGATGATTATAGCGCACGCCTCCAATTTCCACACCTCATCAGCAAGAGTGCATTTTTTGTATTGGTCACGGCTTGCTAAAACAGATGTCATTGTGTCGCTTGCCAGAAGCGATAAAATGCTTCGGCGTGGCCTGCGGCCACGCCTCGCTGTCAAGAGGGTGTTTTTTTGG
>JBGTIZ010000442.1:0-5583 GCA_041745395.1 Promineifilaceae bacterium (SeqCode)
TGAACCCTCTTTTGACCATCTTGATTAATCCATCTGCTGATAAATGCTTTCTTATCTTCATTATGTAGCCTCTTGTTTCTTTAAATCTTTACGAAAACGCGGTTACCATCATATCAGATTTTACCTGCGGGAATTGCTGAACCTTATGCACCTCTTTAATTCCTCGCTTACTGTTCCGCAAAATAATGGTCGGCCGGCGTGGTGGTTTGTTTTTCGTCGCCATCATCTGTTGGTGCGCTGGCAGGAGAAGGGACAAGCGACGATACCGCATGTGGCGGATTTGGCTGAGCTAGCCCAACTCACGGCCGTGCGTCAACAATATTTAGGTCAATTTGGGCAAGAGGATTGCCACACGGCCGAGTTAGATGAGAGTGTCGAGCCGCCCGCTGGGTATGAATTTGTGGGCCTGCGGCAGTTGTTTCACCAGCTAGACCCCGACCTGTTCCGCATTGCGGGGCGAGCGGTGCAGATGGTCGCGTGGGATAGAGACCATCAATTTTGCGGCCGCTGTGCCACCCCGACCGAAATGGCGACGGACAGAGCCAAGGTGTGCCCCGCCTGTGGTTTGCGGGCTTACCCACGCCTTGCGCCAGCCGTGATTATGGCTGTGACCAAAGAGGATAAACTTTTGCTGGCGCACGGGGTGCGGCATCCGGGGCAGATGTTTAGCGTGTTGGCGGGGTTTGTAGAGCCGGGGGAAACGCTGGAGGAAACGGTGGCGCGGGAGGTGCAGGAAGAGGTGGGTTTGGCGGTGCGTGATATTCGTTATTTTGGGAGTGAGCCGTGGCCTTTTCCCAATTCGCTGATGGTTGGTTTCACGGCCGTGTGTGAAAGCGGCTCTATCGTGCTCAATGAGGAAATCCAATCCGCCGACTGGTTCACCGCCGCAGAAATCTGCTCTGGCAAAATCGTCACCCCCCCCGCCTCCATCAGCATCGCCGGAAAACTCATCGAGGCGTTTGTAGAAAGCTATAAGCTGTAAGCTATAAGCAGGCCTTCTCTTACTCTCCCCCTCTCTTTCTCCCTTCCTCTCGTACTCCCCTCTCACTTCCACTGAAGCGGCAACTGCCGCCCAACTCCTGCCGTGAGCTTGTCCGCCCGCATAAAGCTAATCAACCCCTGATACGTATGCTCTTGCACCACCGTGAACCCGTTGGCGGCTAACAGGTTGCGCCAATGAGCGGGCGGAGGAACAAAGAGTGCGCCTGGCCCATGTACCAGCCATCTGGTCTGGGTACGTACTGGTTCGGCCAAGAGCAGACGCCCCCCTGGGCGCAGAATGCGATAAATTTCCTGCATCAATAACTCGAGGTCGTGGGGAGTGGCGATGTATCTGGCCGTGTGGCTCATGATAACGGCAAAAACGGTGGCGTCGGGCAGGGGGAGCAAATCAACACGGCCGGGTTGCCAACTGATGCGGGGGTCATGACGATAATCGCCGTGGGGTTCAGCTTGGGCACGCAGGCGATTTAACGCTTTGCGGGGCATGATTTGGGGGTCGTAAATATCGACCACGGTCAATTTGCCCGTGGTCAGGTGGCGCACCGTGTGCCGCGCGGCCAAATTGTCCCCTAGCTCTACAATGACCAAGCGGTCGTCAGAGCGCAAATCCCCCAAGACAAAAAGCACATCGGCGGGTTGCATCTTGGGATTGTCATAAAGTTGGTGCGCCGCCCATAAAGAGGCAAACAGGAAATAATAAAGAAGGAGCAAGACGGCCAAAGCGAGCGGAATCAGCCCCCACCATTGCCACAACACGGCCGTGAAACCACTCGCCATGACCAGCAAAGCTCCCCCGCCCAACCCAAATAAATAAATGGGCCAGTGGCGTTGCACGTAATGCAGGGTTCCCGTGAAATGATTGGTAGGCATGAGGAGAGGGGAGTGAAAAGTAGTGAAAAGTAAGAAGTAAGAAGTGGTTTGCGCTCTAGCCAAGGGCAGTTAGACGGACACTACTTTTCACTTTCCCCTTTTCACTGCGGCTATCACCGCAACAAACGTTTAACCTATATGACCCGCCATTGACCATTAGCTATCGACCATTAACCATCGACCATTAACAACTCTGGCAACTGAGCCACATCTTGTCCCAACTGCAGTTTATACGTGGCGGCTTGGTGGACAAGTTGATGTAACAAGTGGCTGTGGGATGCGATTTGCTCGGTGTCCCAGCGGTCGAGGCTTTCTTGGAGCAGGGTGGCGAGGGAGAGCGCGCGTTTTTGGGGCATAAGCCGGCTGTGGGGCTGATTGTTTTGAATGTGGGGAAAGTAGATGGCGCGCACAGGCACGGCCGTGCCCCATTTGTCACCCGCTATCTGCGCCGAGGTCAGCGTCACATTCGTGGTGGGTCGGAAAGCTGGCGAGCCGATATGCTCAGCGAGGTGGGGCAATAGCTCAAAGGTGTATGGGCGCACCGTAATCAGACCCGGCCACGGATAGGCGTAAATTTCCCCCTCGGCTGTGGCTTGTAACAAAACCACATCATTAGCCAACAGACGCCATCCCGACAAGACCAACTGTAATCCCGTGGTCGTTTTGCCACTGCGCGTGGGACCCACAACCAAAACAGCGGCGGGCGTATCCGCCTCTAAACAGACGGCGGCAAAGGCGTGGACGAGATAACAGCCGTGGCGACGAAGCAGAGGGGCTAAGCTTGTGAAAATAACATCTTCTAAACGGCTATTGTCCAAAATGGCGGGCGTAAATGAGCCTTGCGCCGTTTGCTTGGCTAAATCTACTTGCACCAGTGCCCCATCGGGGAAATGGAGCAGAAATTGCACGGCCGTGGGCTGATACACGTCGAGCAGGCCGTCTTTTTTGTCTTGGAAGATGGGAGGTAAATTAGGCAGTAGAGGGGAGAGGTCGTCGGTCAGGGTAAGGGTGAAGGGGATGAACACGGCCGTGTGGGGCACATCATCAGCCGCATGAACCAAAGCAGACAAATCAGGCGGCGGCCAGCCAGCCAATAGCTCAGGCAAAAACCGCTCTGCCCACGGTTGCGTTGTGACCAAATCAAGGGTGATGTGTGCGGTAAGCGGGACGGTATAACGCATGGAAGACGCAAAAAGTGAGAAGTGAGAAGTGAAAAGTGGGTCGTGGTGGCCTAATCAGCCACCACGACTGCTAAACGCTTATTATTACTGTTCTTGTGCTAAAAGGCTCTCGATGGCTTGCTGGAAGGTGCTGAAGGGCAGGGCGCCTACGAGCAGGTTGCCGTTGACCAAAAAGCTCGGTGTGCCGCTCACGCCGACTTGGAACCCTTCGGCGAGGTCGGCCTGAATGGCATCGTTGTATTTACCACTGCTGACACAGTCGTTAAACACGGCCGTGTCCAGCCCCAACTCAGCCGCATAGCCCGCTAAGATTTCTACCACATCACTGCGACCACTCCACTGACCCTGCCGTTCAAATAGCAAGTCGTGCATGGGCATAAACGCCTCTTGGTCATGGGCACAACGGGCGGCGCGGGCGGCATCTGGTGCCTGCTGGTGAAAGCTTAGCGGGAAATCTTTGAACACATAGCGCACCAGCCCCGTGTCAATGTAATTTTCCTTCACAAGGGGAAAGGTTTGCTCAAAATAACGATTGCAGTAGGGACATTGGAAGTCCGTGTATTCCACGATAGTGATAGGCGCGTCGGGGTTGCCAATCGTTGGCCACCCTTCGATGGGCACATCGACTGGTTCGCTGGGGGGCGGCGGGGCTTGCGGGGCCTGCGGCAGTTGTTGCCCTTGCGCGGCACGTTGCGCCCGCAAAGATTCAACCTGAGCGTCATACGCTTCGCGGAAAACGGCTTCGAGGCTGTCCGTTTCGATGGCTCCGACCACCATCTCGAACAGGTCAAACGGCTGGGCGCCGCTGATGCCATAGCCGCCAATGAAGAAGGTGGGCGTGCCCGTCACCCCCAGCGCAATGCCCTCGTCGAGGTCGGCTTGCACGGCGGCGGCATATTTATCACTGCTGAGACAAGCGTCAAAGGAAGTGGTCTCTAGCCCTAGCTGGTCTGCTAATTGGGTGAACACGGCCGTGTGATTAGCCTGCCCACTCCACAACTGCTGATTCTCAAATATGCTGTCGTGCATTTCCCAATACGCGCCTTGCTCAGCGGCACACCGCGCCGCTTCAGAGGCTTTGCCCGCTTCGGGGTGAATGCTCTCGAGCGGGAAATCCTTGAATTCGTAGCGCACGCGCCCTGTCTCAATCATTTCCGCCAGCAGGGTGGGCATCGTTTCGGCCACGTGGCGACGGCAGAAGGGGCATTGATAATCAGAGAATTCAACAATCGTGATGGGAGCGTCCTCGTCACCGAGCACGGGCACGGTTGAGGGGGTTGTTTCGATGGGTGTGGGCATTTCAAAGGGGGGCACATCAGACATATCCACGGTGGCGGGGTCAATGCCTTGCGCCGGGTCTGGCAACTGGGCTAGCGATTCCCCCGCCTGTACTTTGGCAATCGCATTGCTAAACGCCGCAGTCGGCACAGCCCCGACCAGCAACTCCCCGTTGATAAAGAAAGAGGGCGTCCCCGTTACGCCCCGCTCACGACCCAGCGCCTCATCCCCTTGGATCGCCTCGTTATAACGGCCGCTGGTCATGCACTCCCCAAAATCGTCCACGTCTAGCCCTAATTCGGCCGCATAGGAGCGCATGGTCAATAAATAATTGGGCGATCCCCACGCTTGCAGATTGCTAAACAGCAAGTCGTGCATGCCCCAATAAGCGTTTGCGCCCCCTTCACCCGCACAGCGGGCGGCGTGGGCGGCGGGCACCGCTTGCTCGTGAAAGGCCAGCGGAAAGTCATAGAAGATGACCATGACTTCGCCCGTTTCGATATGCGTCTTTTTGATAGTGGGCCAAGTTTCGCCCACAAAGCGGCTACAGAAGGGGCATTGGTAATCAGAAAACTCTTCGATGACAATTTCGGCGTCAGGGTTGCCGATAAAGGGGCGGCCTTCGGCGGTGAAGCCGACGGTGAGGCCGTCGCTGGTTTGGGTGATTTGGTCGGGGTTGCTGTTGACTTCTGGGGCGGGAATGGCCTGGGTTTCTTCTCGCGCCACGTTGCTCCCGCCAGCGAGGCCGGGGACACGCTCGGTCACGGCCGTGTTGCCCGTGGCGGAGTCAGCAGAATCCCCTTGAGGCACTTCGGGCAGAGGCCCACACGCCGCTAATAGGCCCATTGCCATTATCATAGTGGTAACGATGAGACGTCTCAAAATTGGTTTCTTCATGGATACGATTTCCTTGGATTTTTAGATTACTTGCGTTGCGCCGCCGCAGACGGGCGGGAGATCGATTTGGTTTAATGGGTTGCGTCGCTACATGCCGACGACACACAGCTACATTGTTCAAGATGGTTATGGTGGATGCAAATATACCTCAATGATGCTTTGTAGATTCATATGTATTGGTCACAAATTACTCACACAAAAAATCCTGTCTCGGCACACCTCGCCGCCTACGGCGGCTCGCCTGTCATAAGGGTGTTTTTTTCGTTTGGGCAATTGGACTTTAAAAAATTAAGTCGGTAAAAGATTTTGCCCTCTGTGCTGGTGAATCTGCCTCGCCGCCTGCGGCGGCTCGGCC
>JBGTIZ010000443.1:0-3671 GCA_041745395.1 Promineifilaceae bacterium (SeqCode)
AAACGAAAAAAACACCCTTATGACAGGCGAGCCGCCGTAGGCGGCGAGGTGTGCCGAGACAGGATTTTTTGTGTGAGTAATTTGTGACCAATACAGAAAACTGACTTTTTAATTCGGTAATAGGTTGAAAGAAACGCCCTAACCCCCTCTCCTCTGGGGAGAGGGGCTTTTTTACCGAACTAATTTCTTAAAGTCCAATGAAACCCTGAGAGTCTATCGTAGCCTAACTAATCCCCTTTTTTTTCCCCCCAGATAACCAAATATCCCCCAAGTGGGGGATAAATAGACCCCCTGAACGGCGGATGTGACTAACGTACTAAAACGGTACGATAGTGACATCATGGTACGTATATTAATTGCCGCCTCTCAACGTGACATGCGCAAAGCTTTGCGTTTGTTGGTGCTGGATTTAGGGATGGAGGTCATCGGTGAAACCGCCGACTGGATTACCACCCTCTCCACGGCCGTGATCACCCAACCCGAAATGGTGGTCTTGGATTGGGATTTAACGCCCCTTGACTCTGGCAATACGCTCGCCCAATTGCGAGAAGTCTGCCCTGCGGCCGTGGCTATCGTCCTCATCAGCCATTTGGATGCCCGCCATCAGGCGGCACTCTCGGCTGGGGCCGATATTTTTATTAGCAAAGGAGAGGCTCCTAATCGTGTCGCTGAACGCCTTCGCAAGGCGGCTGAGAAGATTCGTGCTTCTGCATCTGTATCTTAATGAGAAGCGCATCTAAAACAACTATGTCAAAACTTACCCTGTCAATACTTACCCTTAAACAAACAGTACCTTTGTTCGTTTTATTGCTCCTTATGGCTATGGCCTTTGGCCCCTCGGCCAATGCCCTAGCGGGCACGATGGCCGTGTCTCCCGATTTGGGTTCGGCCGCGACTTTCGTTGCTTTGGCTAGTTCCACCTTAACCAATACAGGTTCGGGCGTTTTTATAGGCGATATCGGCGTATTTCCCGGCACGGAAGTCACTGGCTTTCCGCCCGGAACCGTCCAAAACGGAAGCATCTATCGGGGCGGCTCTGTGCCCGAACTGGCTCAAGCAGATGCCCTGACGGCCTACAATGAGCTGGCTGGACAGGTCTGCAACTTTCAGCTGACGGGGCAGGATTTGGGCGGAATGGTACTTACGCCGGGCGTTTATTGCTTCGATACATCGGCGCAATTAACAGGCGACCTCGTGCTGGATGGCTTGGATGACCCGGAAGCGGTGTGGGTTTTTAAAACAGGTAGCACTCTGACCACGGCTTCGGCTTCCACAGTGGAGACGATTAACCACGGCCGTGCGCTTAATGTCTTTTGGCAAGTAGGTAGCTCGGCCACGCTGGGTACGGGAACCCAGTTTGAGGGCAACATTCTGGCTGATGCCAGCATTACCCTCGATACGGGGGCACGGTTACTCGGCCGTGCTTTGGCGCTCAATGGGGCGGTGGTAATCGATACAAATGGTACAGATTTGCCCATCACCAACACCCCTTATTACCACAACATGTTTATTCCCGTCCTGTTTTCCCCGCTCATGGCAGGGCAATAGGCTCCTCATGCGAGGCGGAGTCGGCTCGCTCTAACGCGAGCGTACCGTACTAAAATTAGGACACTTTACTTTAGCAGACAGGTGCGATGCACCCTACTCATGGAGAAAAAAACATGAACGAAGATATTTTTGAAGGCAAATGGAAAGAAATGCGCGGCCAAGTCAAAGAATGGTGGGGCGAACTTACCGACGATGACCTCGACCGAGTAGATGGCAAGAAGGATCAAATGGTAGGCTTGCTTCAACAGAAGTATGGCTACACCAAAGAACGCGCCCAACAAGAGTACGACCGTCGGACCAAGGAATACAACGAGCGGCTGGAGACAGCCAAGATTGACTAAAGCTGTGTTTTCGCATGACAAACTTCGATTTTTGAGGACACGGCCACGGCCGTGTCCTCCACACACTACCAAGGAGAGTACAAAATGAACTTTATTATATGGCTTATCGTAGGTGGAATTATAGGCTGGCTAGCCAGCCTAGTTATGAAGACAGACGGCCAACAAGGCTTAATCCTCAACATCGTTGTGGGCATTGTCGGTGCGTTTGTGGCTGGGTTGTTTATAACCCCCCTACTTGGCATTGGTACTATCAACCAGAACAACTTTAGCTTGCCCGGCCTTTTGGTGTCCCTGATGGGCGCCATCATTCTATTAGGCATAGTTAGCCTCGTTCGCGGCGGAATGCGCTCCCGTTAGAAAGGCTTCAACACCCCCCTCTAATCTAACTAGCGCGAGTTTCTAGGCTTGGCAGGTTTTTACGGGGGATGGGTGAGGGCGAAATATGTTTCGCCCTCACCCAAAACAAGATTTTTTAGGGAAGTAATGACAACGAGGAGAAATGAAAATGGCTAAAAGGAAACAACAAAAACAAGCAGAAGGATTGAGCTTTGGCGTAGTGTTAGTGGGCATATTCGTGGGCGCACTAGTAGGGGCATTGGCTGGGGCGTCGGCTATGCTGTTGATGGCTCCCCGGTCGGGCAAAAAGACGCGGGCAAAAATCGAGAAGAAGGGTAAACAGTTGCGCCAGCAAGCGACCCACACGCTTGAAGATGGTGTTGACCAAGTTCATACCAAAGCCAACCAAGTTTCGGCTAGGTTGCATAAGCAGGTAGATAATCTCCAGCAACGTGGGCACGACGCGGTTGAACACCAAAAGGAGCGTTGGACGCCCGTGCTGGAAGAGGGCAAAGCGGCCATTAATAGCTCCTAGCTCTATAGATTTGAAGTCAACATATCGTGGCGACCAAGCCATGAGGATAGGCCAAACGGCCGCTTGCTGTACGCAAGCGGCCGTTTGGCTTTTATATATTGGCCAAGCGTGACAACACGTTTGCACGGCCGTGGACAAAATGCGAGAATCCTCCCCAACTAAAAAAGGGATAAAGCCGTTACTACCAGCAGAGGTGGTCAAGTTATTAAAATCTCGTTCCTTAGCTTAAATGATGAGCCACATGCGCCCAGAACCAACTTGCGATGGTGGTCATGACCCTTTTCCGTGCCCAAACTGGAGTTTTTGCCCCACAGGATTGATGGGATACGCTTCGATGGCGACTTGGCTTTGGTTGTTGCCCACGGCCGTGACCGTGACCACAATCTGACTGCGATCCCCCAGCACCTTGCCGTGAATCTTCTTATCAAACTCCCCCTTCAGCGTCCCCGCCGCCGCATCTTGCGCCAGCACCTTGCCCTGCAACCCCGTAATCGCTTTTAGAGCCGCCTGATACGTAGCTTCTGGCGGGTGTTCGTAATCCTGTGTCTCTTTAACTGTGTATGGCATGATGAGTGTCCTCTTTGTGTCTGGATGTGTAACGACAAAGCTAGATTGGACCAATTTGTTTTGGTGAGTATGGTCATCATTGAGCGACTAAAATTGGTCCAATCTCTAAAAGTCGGTCAGGGGGTGGATTTTGACTTGGGTGCGGAGCGTTTCGACGAGGGAGTGCGTCCCCACGGCCGTGCCGGGCAGACTCGCCGTGGCCGCCCCACACGCAATCCCCCACGGGAGCGCGTCCACGGGCGGCAGACCCTGACTTAGCCCGTAAACCAGCCCACCCACCATCGAATCACCCGCCCCGATGGGGTTACGCTCAACAATGGGGGGGCTACTAGCGTGCCACGTTT
>JBGTIZ010000444.1:0-3909 GCA_041745395.1 Promineifilaceae bacterium (SeqCode)
ACGTCACATCGCTACTAGCCTGCTTAAACAGGAGAAAAGTGCGAAGTGCGGTATTGCCAATAAACGCTTGAAAGCGGCTTGGGACGAAGCCTATTTGCTTAAGGTGCTACAGCCAAGTTAGTATGCAATCGCCCTAACTACTCTATTACTTATGTGGAACATTTGCCCCACTTCAGATACAATCACGCCCTGTAGCGCGTAATTTTGCCATCGTAAAATTCAGCATGCTTAAACGAGCGTTGACAGAGATACTCATCCTGCTATAATTACTAGCCGTTAATTGATCCATATACCCCCATGCGTTTATAACAACAGATTATGACCATGCGGCGACTAGCGAGCAGAGAAATCGCTTTTCGTAATGGGTAAACTTGTCTTAGAGAAAAGGTGAACCATGAGTGACGAAAAAATCGATATAAACGAGGTCGCAACGCCAACAAGCTTGGATGACCTCAAACCAAAAATGAAGCTCAAAGGCACCGTGAACCGCTTGGAACTGTATGGCGCATTTGTAGACGTTGGCTTTGATACCACGGCTATTTTGCACATCTCTCAGCTCAATAAGCGTGTGAACCGTGTGTCTGATCTGTTGAGCGTGGGTGATGAAGTCGAAGTATGGGTAAGCAAAGTTGATGCTGAGCGTAACCAAGTTACCTTGTCCATGAACGAGCCGTTGGCCGTTGAATGGAGCGATTTGGCTGAAGGCCAAGTTTATGAAGGTAAAGTAGTTCGTTTGGAAAACTTTGGCGCATTTGTGAGTATTGGTGCTGAAAAAGAGGGGTTGGTTCACGTCAGTGAACTGAGCCATGAATATGTCAAGCATCCATCAGAAGTGCTCAAAACGGGCGACGAAATTCAGGTGAAAGTGCTAGGCTATAGCAAGAAAAAACGACGCATCAACCTCAGCATGAAGGCGTTGCAAGCGTCGCCAGAGCCAGAATTGGATAAGATGAGCGTGGCGGAACTGGAATATGAAGAAGAAAACGAGCCAGAAGAGTTCCCCACGGCGATGCAGTTCGCCTTGCAACGAGCGTTGGATGGTTCTGATGATGAAACGCCAGCCAAGGTGAAGCAACGTCGTCGCCAGACTGAGCGCGGCTCTTCTCGGCGCGGTCGTCGTCAACAGGATGATATTCTGTATCGTACCCTGTCCATGGCTGACAACGACTAATGCTTGGTTGTTAGACCTAATAAAATGCAAAAAGCCCCGCTACTGCGGGGCTTTTTTATTACGCGCATATGGGCGAACAGGTGAATTAGAGCCAAGCGGCTTGCGGCCAGTTAATCATGAGCGTGGGGAGTTGTGTGCCAGCGGGGACGTGGGTCACGCCTTCGGGGATAATCATCAGGCCATTCGCCTTGACGAGCGAGGTCATGATGTGTGAGCCTTGCCCGCCTGTGGCCACGGCCGTGTAACTTTCCCCCCCAGCCCCATCAACCGTGCGCTCAACCACCACCCGAATATAACTCTCACGGCCCTCCGAGTGCATCTCTTCCTGAATAGTGGCCATCACTTGCGGGCGGTCTACGTTTTGATGGCCGCCCATTTTCAGGATGGCCGCGCGGGCAAAGCGTTCAAACGAAACCATAGCCGAGACGGGATTGCCGGGGAGTCCCAAGTAGGGCACGCCCGCATAGGTGCCAAAGGCGAGCGGCTTGCCGGGACGCATCCGCACCCGCCAAAAATTGACCGAACCCTTTTGCTGTAACACGGCCGTGACCACATCATATACCCCCACCGACACCCCCGCCGAACTGATAAACAAATCCACCCCCGCGTCTAAACCCGCTTGGAGCTTGGCGCGCACATCTTTTTCCGTGTCCCGCGCCACGCCTAACTCAATAGGAATCGCGCCCAGTGCCCGCACCTGCGCCGCTTGCGTATACCCGTTGCTGTTGCGAATCTTGCCCGGCGTGAGCGGCTCCGCCACGGGAATCAACTCATCCCCCGTGGCTAAAATGCCGACGCGAGGCTGGCGCACCACCTGCACCTCGGCCACGCCCAGCGAGGCGAGAATGCCGATTTCTTGCGGACGCAAATAGTGTCCAGGCTGTAACACGGCCGTGCCCGCTTCTATATCTTCCCCTGCCTGCCGCACATAATCCCCCGCCTTAACCGCACGTTTTAGCCCAATCGTTTTGGGCAGGGTGCGGTCGGCGTCACGCCACGCTTCGGTGGTGTCCTCGACGGGAATAACGGCATCCACGCCTAGTGGGAGCGGTGCCCCCGTCATGATGCGCACGGCCGTGCCCTCGGGCACAACGCCGGGAAAAACGGCCCCCGCCGCCACTTCCCCCGCCACGCGAAGCATAACTGGCTGGTCAGCGGTTGCCCCAGCCGTGTCCTCGGCCCGCATAGCGTAGCCGTCCATCGCCGAATTAGCAAAGGGGGGCAGACTGTCTTGGGCGGTGACGGGTTCAGCCAAAATGCGGTGAAGCGCATCGGGCAGGCTAACGGTTTCAGGGGGGAGAATGGACACGGCCGTGAGTACCTTGCCCAACGCCTCCCGCACCGTCAAATATTCAACTTGGTCATTGCTCATGGAAACTCCGTTTACTGATTAGCTCGACAGAGGGCGCGGTGAGCGCGGAGATTTTCTCGAGAGAACCCGCCCCTTTTCTTCCTTCTGCCCGCTTCCTTCGTCCTTTTTCACGTCTCTCATCGCTCCGCACTCGTTACTCCCTTCTGCCACATCTCCAAAAAGTAAAAAGCGTTAATCGTCAGCGAATGGGTGATTTTTCCCTGCTGAATCAGCGCGGGGATGTCGGCTAGCGGGACTAAACGCACCTGAATATCTTCGGAGCCGTCGAACTGTTGCTCGCCTACTTTGTGACAATTCAGAGCCACAAAGCTGTAGCAGGTATTGTTGAACAGGGCAGGATTGGGCGAAACTTGCCCGAGGGGCAACACTTGTTCAGCGGCGTAGCCTGTTTCTTCCCGCATTTCGCGGCTTCCCGCCCCAATTGGCTCTTCGCCCTCGTCTACCAGCCCGCCGGGCACTTCGAGGGTAATCTCGCCGTTGCCGTGCCGAAATTGCTCAATCATGACGACCATAGGGGTGTTGTCCACGGCCGTGAGGGGCACAATATTGACCCAATCAGGCGACTCAATCACAAAAAAGGTATGTTCCCGCCCCGTGCGCGGCGAACGGCGTCTGTCTTGGCGCGTGCGAAACACACGATACTCATGAAGCGGCTCACTCGCCAGACAGGGCCATTCCTGCACGCTCATGCCAACTCCCCCGCCAAACCCAACTCACTGGCACTTGCCTGCATCGCCTTCAGCACATGCTCGATGTGTGTCCATAATTCAAGCTGACTGTCAAAACAGACCCGACTAAAATCGGCCGTGACCTCGACCACATGATCCCGGTCTACCCCCGCCGCAAACCGCTTATCCTTCCACTTTTTACGCACCGAACTGAGCTTCATCTCCCGTATATCTTTGGAAGGACGCACCAGCGTGGCCGCAATGAGCAAGCCCGTGATTTCGTCACACGCCAGCAGGGCATAATCAATCGGTTTTTCCCGCGCTACACCCGTGCCCGCTTCATAATGAGACAAAACGGTGCGAATCGTCTCTTCATCTACGCCCCGCGCCCGCAAAATTTTGCCTCCCTTACCGGGATGCTCATTCAGATTGGGATGCACTTCCCAGTCAAAATCATGCACAATGCCGACCGCTTCCCAATACTCGGGGTCGCCTCCCAGCGGCTCAAACTGCTCCGCGTAATACCGCATCGCCTTGCCCACCGCCTGCATATGGCGGCGCAAGCCTTCGTCCTGTACATGTTCCGTTACAAATTGCCACGCTTGTTCTTTAGTTAACATAATATCTTTTGGTTTGATAAATAAATTGATTGGCTAGACATGCCTCGCCGCCTACGGCGGCTCGGCTCTTCTAAAGGG
>JBGTIZ010000445.1:0-6609 GCA_041745395.1 Promineifilaceae bacterium (SeqCode)
ACGTCACATCGCTACTAGCCTGCTTAAACAGGAGAAAAGTGCGAAGTGCGGTATTGCCAATAAACGCTTGAAAGCGGCTTGGGACGAAGCCTATTTGCTTAAGGTGCTACAGCCAAGTTAGTATGCAATCGCCCTAACTACGTGCAAACCGACCTAGCATCTGGACGAGCAGAAGGGGCGATGGGCACGCCCACTTTTTTCGTCAACGGTCAGCTTTTGGCCGTGCCCAGCTACGAGAATCTTTCCGCGCTTATTGCGCAGGAGTTGGCTGACTAGCTGACAAGCGGAATACGTGACCCATGATACCGTTGAAAACTCCCCGAAATCTAAAAGAGTTGCTATGTCGTTAACCACGGCCGTGTCATGGCACATCGGCACCATCGGTTTTGGCTACGAAGAGTGGCACGGCGTCTTTTACCCGCCCGGCTTCAAAGCGAGCCAATACCTGAGCCATTACGCCCAGTTTTACGATGCGGTCGAGATAGATTCCACCTTTTACGGCACGCCTCCCGCCACTCGAGTGCAACGGTGGGGGCTGGCTGTGCCAGATACGTTTCGTTTTGCGTTCAAGACGCCCCGCTTTATCACGCATGACCTGCGGCTGAAACACACGGCCGTGGACGACATGCTCACCTTCCTGCAAACCCTCACCCCCCTCGGCCAAAAACTAGGCGCGGTGCTTATCCAGCTTCCGCCCGACTTCACCACGGCCGAAACCCACGAACTCGCCACTTTTCTCGATGCCCTGCCTACTTCACAAACCCGCTTCGCCGTCGAATTTCGCCATCTGTCATGGGAAAACCGCGCCACGGCCGACCTGCTCCGCGCCCACCACGTCTGCTGGGTCGCCGCCGACTATGTGATCATGCCCCCGAAAATTCACCCCACGGCCGATTTTCTCTATCTGCGTCTGCTGGGTGCCCACGGCCGTTACGAAACCAAAGACCATGAGCAACGCGACCCTACCGCCGACCTGAAGCGATGGCTAGCCGAACTGCAACAGGCACACATTCCCCCGTTCGAGCCTATTTTTGCCTTTGCCAACAATGATTTTGCGGGCTACTCTCCCCAGACGGCCAACCGACTAAAAGAGATGGTGGGACAAGACACGGCCGTGCCCCAAATCCCCCGCCAAGCCACCCTTTTCAATTGACAATTGCTAATTGACAATTGCCAATTGCCAATTAATTGCATGCCCAAACCGCCCCCTGTCCACCTCATCTGGTTCAACCGCGACCTGCGCCACCAACCAAGCCCCCTTTTCAATTGACCATTGACCATTAGCAATTGACAATTAATTAATGCCCACCCCTGTCCACCTCATCTGGTTCAAGCGCGACCTGCGCCACCAAGACCACGCCCCCCTGTGGCACGCCGCCCAAACGGGTGCGCCTTTGCTCCCCCTCTACATCGTCGAGCCGAGCCTGCTCAACGCACCCGATTTTGACCCCGCCCACTGGACATTTATCCATGCTTGCCTGACGGCACTGCGCCAGCGGTTGGCTGAGCTGGGTCAGCCGCTGGTGGTGCGCATTGGCGAAGCGGTGCCCGTGCTGGATTTGCTCAGTCGGCAACTGCCGCTGGCGCACATGTGGGCGCATGAAGAGACGAGCAATTGGCTGGGGTTTCAAAGAGACACGGCCGTGCGGGCGTGGGCCAAAAACCGCCACATCCCCTTCACCGAACTGCCCCACAATGGCGTTGTGCGTTGCCTCAAAAATCGGGACGACTGGGAAGCGATCCGCGCCGAGCGCCTGCGCCAGCCGCTCCTGCCCCCGCCCGAGAGCCTTGTGCCCGTGCCGGCCAACATCACCGTGGGGCGCATTCCCGACCATGCGCAATTGCGTCTGCCCCGCGACCGCCGCGCCAGCTATGTGCCCGCTGGCGGGGAAACGGCCGCGCATGAATTATTGCACACCTTTTTGCAGGAGCGGGGGGCGAACTATATTGCGGAAATTTCGAGTCCACTCACGGCCGTGTCTGCCTGTTCTCGCCTCAGCCCCCATTTGGCTTGGGGAACCCTCTCCGTGAAACAGAGCCTCGCCGCCACCACCAGCCGCCAGCGGGAACTGCGCCGCCTCAAGCCAGAGGAGCGGGAGACACTCGGTGGCCGTTGGCAACAGTCGCTCAACGCTTTTGTCAGTCGGCTGGCGTGGCGCGACCACTTCATCCAAAAGCTAGAGAGCGAACCAGAAATCGAGTTTGAGCATTTTGTACGCGCTTTTGAGGGCTTGCGGGGGCACAACGAGGCCAAGTTTGAAGCGTGGCGCACGGGACAGACGGGCTACCCGATGGTGGATGCGTGTATGCGCTTTCTCAATCAGACGGGCTGGCTCAATTTTCGGATGCGGGCGATGCTGGTCTCGTTTGCGGCGTATGATTTATGGCTCGATTGGCAGGAGCCAGCTCGGCATTTGGCGCGGGCATTTATGGATTATGAACCCGGTATTCATTACAGCCAGATGCAGATGCAGGCGGGCACGACGGGCAACCGCACCTTGCGCATTTATGACCCCGTGAAACAAGGGCAGACGCATGACCCAGACGGCCAATTTATACGGGCATGGGTTCCTGAATTGGCGGGCGTGCCGACTGCTTTTGTTCATGCGCCATGGGGGTTGCCCCGCGCTTTGCAGGAAAAGTATGGCTGTGTGCTGGGGCGGGATTATGCCGCACCGCTTGTGAACCACACCACGGCCGTGCGTCAGGCCAAAGAGCGTATCACCCACGTGTTGCAAAACCCCACCACTCAAGCGGAAATCCGCGCCGTGTATGACAAACATGGCAGTCGCCGCCCCCTGCCGAAGCCGCCCCGCCACAAGCAAGCCGCCGCCAAATCCAATCCCAACCAGCTTTCACTGTTCGACTAAATAGGCATAGCGTCGTCCGCCTACTCATCGCTCATTGCTCGTCGCTCAGTACTATCGGTATCGGATATGCTACAATAAGACCTATCCGATACCGATAGTGAGAGAAAAATGTTGGAAACTCGTTTAGCCCAACGCCTTAGCGCGAAAAAGAGCCGTTTGGATGCGTTACGACCGTTGCCCACGGCCGTGGTTCGTCGCCTGCAAGAACAACTGACCATCGAATGGATTTACAACTCCAACGCCATCGAAGGAAGCACCCTCAGCCTGCGCGAAACGCAGTTAATTCTGGAGCAGGGCATCACCATTGGCGGCAAAAGCTTGCGCGAACATTTTGAGGTCATCAATCATCAAGACGCCATCAAATTGGTTGAGCAACTGGCCGAGCAAGACGAGCCGCTCACTGCTTTTCAGGTGCGACAGATACACGCTTTGGTCTTGTCCAAAATTGATGATGAGAGCGCGGGGCAATATCGTCAAGTGCCTGTGCGCATTGTGGGCGCGGCGCATGAACCCCCGCCCCCGTGGGACATTGCCGCCCAAATGACGACTTGGGTGGCGTGGCTACAGGCGCAAACGGGTCAGCTTGACCCCGTGGCCTTGGCGGCGCAGGCGCACCATCGGCTGGTGTCCATTCACCCTTTTATTGACGGCAACGGCCGCACCGCTCGCCTCATTATGAACCTGCTTCTGCTACGGGCGGGCTATCCGCCGGCGATTATTGCCCACATCAATCGTCAGCAATATTATCGCGTGCTGGCGCAGGCTGACGGCGGGAAAATCGCCCCGCTGGTTAATTTTGTGGGGCGAGCCGTTGAGCGTAGTTTGACCCTCTATTTGGAAGCGTGTACCCCCCAAACCGCGCCGCCACCAGCGGCAGAAACATGGATACCGTTGCGGCAAGCGGCCAAACTGACGCCTTACAGTCAAGCCTACTTGAGCTTGCTGGCGCGTACGGGCAAGCTCGAAGCCATCAAAAAGGGGCGCAATTGGGTCACGACACCGCAGGCCGTTGCGGCTTATTTGGAATCGGTAGGGAAGGGGGAGTGAGGTGTCAGGTGTCACGTTTCATGTGCCAAGTGACTTTTCAGGCATACCTCTTTGATTTTTATGGCTCCGGGGGAATTCACGGGTTCAATCAGTAACCGCCTTAGCTAAACAAGCAATGTCCAGAGAAAAACGCACGTGACACATGACACACGATACCTGATGCACATCCACTACCACAGTAACCTAAGCGATAGCGAGTTGACCCAGCTCCAGAGCCTGCTCGATGCGCGAATCCAACTCTCCACGGGGCGCGAAATTCCCCAGCCAGCCCAGTTTGAAATTTTGGTCGAGGGCGTGCCCACGCGAGAATTGCTCGAGGCAAGTCCCCATCTGCACACGCTCATTATTCCGTGGGCGGGCTTGCCGCACAAAACGGCGCAACTTTTGCGTGAGTTTCCCCATCTGCGGGTGCATAATTTGCACTACAACGCCCAGCCCGTGGCCGAGATGGCCTTGACCCTGCTCACGGCCGTGGCCAAACGCATTGTGCCCATTGACCAGAAACTGCGGCAGGGGGATTGGCGACCCCGCTATGAGCGCACCCCGCCGCAAGGCATCGGGCTGGCGGGCAAGACGGCCCTTATTTTGGGGTATGGGGCGATTGGGCAGGCGTTGGGGCGGATGTGTGTGGGGTTGGGCATGACCGTGTGGGGGGTGCGGCGCACGGCCGTGAAGGTGTCTGACACGGCCGTGGGCACAACCGTTTTTCCCGCAACTCAGCTAGCCGAGTTGCTCCCCCAAGCAAATTTTTTGCTGGTCTGTGTCCCGCGCACGGCCGTGACCGAAGGGCTTATCGGTGCGGACGAACTGCACGCGCTGGCCGACCCCGCCATTGTGGTCAATATCGGTCGGGCGGAGGTCATTCAGGAAAAGGCTCTCTATGAGGCGTTGGCTTCGGGCAAGCTGTGGGGGGCGGGGCTGGATGTTTGGTACAACTATCCAGTGGATGAAGCGAGCCGCGCCCAGACCCTGCCCAGCCAATACCCGTTTCATGAGCTAGAAAATGTGGTGCTTAGCCCGCACCGCGCCAGCGATAGTGATGAAACGGAGGCGTTGTTGCTCACCCATTTGGCACAGATGTTGAACACGGCCGTGGGTAACGCCCCGCTTCCCAACCCGCTAGACCTCTCCGCTGGTTACTAGCGCACGAAGTAAGAAGTGAAAAGTACGAGCGACTTCTCACTTCTTACTTCTCACTTTTTACTAGCCCCTCTACTGATTCTCCGCCTGAATCCGGGCTAGCTCCGCCCGAATCATCTGCCGTATTTGCACCAATTCTGGATAATCATAGAAAAAGCGCACCTTCTCGGCCGCAATCGTTCGTTCGGCGGGGCTGTCTTGCAACACAAACAAGGTAAACGACTCCGCAATATCCTCGCCAGGATTCGTGGCTGCGTATTCGCTCACAAACTGGTCAGCATACGCCTCATAAAAGGCCACTAACTCATCCTCATCATCTTCCTCTGGTAGCTCCTCATAAATATCTTCCCAAAACCGAAAGAAGAACGAGTTGATATAAGCTTGCGGCAGAGCGCACCCTTCGCCCGTGTAATACGTTTCGCAGGTTTCCGCTATTTCTGAATAATCGTCACTGCCCTGCGCGGCCAGTTCAAGTGCCTCATAGTCGGGCGGTACTTGGTCATTTTCGAGCGTGAGGATATGAGCAAATTCGTGAATCAGCGTATGCACAAAATCGGGGTTCACCAGCGTGCCTGCGGCATCCACGTCGGCGATGTCTATCGCCAGAAGCCATTTGTCGGGGTCATCGTCCAGCGGCATGACATAGGCTAGCGTTTCATCCACGCCATCGGTAAAGATGGCAAATTGGCGGACTTCTTCACGCAAAAAATCATGGGGTAACAGTCGCCACGTAAATGCCCAAATCTCGTTGTGCCACTCTGGGTCGAGGTAGCTTAGCTCCACATCGGCGGCGTCATCCCCCGCAACCAAAATGAGTGAAAAATCGGAGCCAATATCATACACGGCCAAGGCGGGGGCATCCTCATCTGGCGCACCAAAGTGAGTTAGCTCTGACTCGTCATCCCAAAACTCATCGAGCGCACCGTAAATCGCCTCTTCTAGCTCGAGGCACTCCTCTTCGGTGTCACATTCGATGTAACATTCATCCGTTTCGGGGTCATACTGCTCGCCGGGGAAACAGTAATCTTCACCCTCAAAGACCCACTCGTCTTCATCCCACTCGTCTTCACTAGCCCATTCTTCATCGCCCTCGTCGCCTTCTTCCATGAAAAAGGCGGTGTCCGTATCGTCCCATTCTTCGTCATACTCATCCACATCATCGCAGGCGACCAATCCCACAACGAGTAACATCATCATGGCCCCTAGCAGGGCTAATTTACGCCAGTTATTCATCCTAATCACCATTCTTGTGATGGGCATGAGGGGTCATGCCGCTATGCGTTGATAAATTCCGTTCTTTGGGGTTTTCAATGGTGTCATGTGTCACGTTTCATGTGTCACGTGGTTTTTCTCTGAACAGGGTCTGTGGGACAGAGGTAATGGTCAATTGACCCCGTGAATTCCAAAGAACCGACAATAGATGCCTCGTACTTTTCGGCATGGTTCAGAAACCCCTTCAAAGTTACCTTTACACTTCTACACTTTCGCTTCGGCGTGGCCTGCGGCCACGCCTCGCTTTCAAGAGGGTGTTTTTTTTGGGGGGGGGGGGGCG
>JBGTIZ010000446.1:0-4983 GCA_041745395.1 Promineifilaceae bacterium (SeqCode)
TGCCGCCGCGCCCGCCGCCGCGCCAAAGCCAGCGGTGGGTCGGCGCGGCTGGTCAGCAAGAGGTGGACATGGGGCGGGGCGGCATTGAGCCATTGGTTGAGGGCTTCGTGCAAAGGGGGGTGCTGGATGAGGTGGTAATCATCCAGCACGATAAGCAAGGGGGATTGGGGCGGCTGGGCGAAGAGGTCGTTGAGGATGGTGGTGACCACGGCCGTGGGGTCGGCCGTTTGCCCAGCGGTGAGCAAGGCGTGCGCCGCCTGCCCCACATGGGGCAGATGGCGTTGCACGGCCGCCAACAGATATTGCCAAAAGCGTTGCGGGTCGTTGTCCGCCTCATCCAAGGCCAGCCATGCCACGTGGGGGATGGGGCTGTGCTGGTGGAGTTGGCCGAGCCACGCCACGGCCAAGGTGGTTTTGCCAAAGCCTGCGGGGGCGCAAATGAGGGTCAGCGGCCGTTGTAACAGCTCTGGCCAGCGGCCGAGGAGTTGCGGCCGTGGCAAAATGTGCGTAGCGAGGGGAGGCTGGTAGAGTTTGGCTTCGTGCAACGGTGTGGTCATGGGCGCATGGTAACGCATTTGCCACAGAGATAGGTTAACTTAGGCTATCCCCCTTCTGGACTAAACTAAAGTGGGGCGCACACGGCCGTGGGCAAGGGGCTTTTAAGCTGAGTGGAGCCAGAAGCTATCACACCTTGTTTTGAGCATGAAACGCACCTAAAACGCGCTCAAAAACGGTTGTCATCGTCTCTATTTCCTCGGCAGTCAAGTGTTGCATCACATATTTCTGAATCCGTTGCTGATGGGCGACCATCAAGGCGGCCGCTTTTCCCTGCCCTGCTTCGCTTAGTTCAGCATATATGAGCCGTCTATCGCTCGGATCCAGCCGACGATGGACTAAACCAGCCTCAACCATTTTATCAAGCAAGCGCGTCAGGCCGCTACCGCTCATAATGACCCGCCCCGCCAGTTCGCTCATGGTTTGGCGATAATCAGGGCTGTGGTAAAGGTGCACCAGCACATCATACCAAGAGATGTGCAGGCAGTGTTCGTTCTGCATGTCGTGCGCTAACTGTCGATTCACCAGCGATGTGCCGCGCAACATCGCCAGCCACATCCGCAATTCTGCTTGGGTTAAGGGTTGCTCGTTCATGCTTGTTATCATACAAACGATTTGTTTACTTGACAACATTTGTGTATGCAAGTATTGTCTTGAGAAATAAACACTCACACAAACAAAAGGAGTAATAAACAGATGACAACGTCAACCTTATCTTCACCACCTAGCTCGTATCCGCTCGGCCAAACCTTACTCAATGCCCTTATAGCAGGGGTGATTGCCACCGTAATCAACCTGCTTATTTTTTTCATCGGCAGTGCCCTCATCGGCGGCGTACAGGCCGCCATGACACCAGGCGCGGCCTTTGAACCGTTGCCTTTTCCCGCCGTCATCGCCTCATCTATTTTGCCCATGTTGCTTGCGGGTTGTGGCTTGTGGGTAGCGGCAAAATTTATTCCGCGTGGGGTGCTGGTGTGGCAAATCACGGCCGTGGTTCTCACCCTCCTCTCCCTCGGCGGCCCCTTTGGCGGCCAGATAGCAACCACCAGTGGTGCTATTTTGCTAGCCTCCATGCACCTCGTCGTGGGCGGCATCATGGTCTGGTTTCTCACTCTCCGCCAAGGTTAAACGCACAGCCGCCAAACTAACCACGTATTGCTCTGGGTAAACATCAACAAATGCCACCGCACGGCCGTGAACGGCCATGCTATTCATTAGGAAAAGGCATCTTCTCGAACATCCGTGGTGGAAACCCCCGGCACTCAGCGGTAGTTAGCCAATCGCGCTGGATAAAAAGTGCCGGGGGAGGTATCTCGTATCACCATTCACGATTCCCCATTCACAATTCACGATTCCCCATTCACAATTTACAATTCACAATTCACAATTCACAATTCACAATTTTTCTACCCTTCCCCACCCCACACCCGATTATAAGCCCGCTCTATCGTCTCTTGCACCGTGCCCACCAGCAGAGGCACTTTATAGCCCGTCTGCGGCAGAGGATTTGCGCCATCGGCGGCGAGTTTGGCCGCGCTGGCAAAGGTCACGGCCGTGGCCGCTTTACCCACCAACTCTGCCTCCACCTGCGGCAGACGCAAAGGCACGGGCGCGACGCCGCCGACGGCCACAAACGCGGCCGTGATGACGTTTTTCGACTCGTCTACCACCAGCCGCACACACGCCTCTACCAAAGCCCACTCCGCCCGCGCCCGGCTGATACTGCGAAAATAAGAGGCGCGTTCGTTAGCCAAAGGCGGCGGCAACATGATGTGGGTCAGTAAATCACCCTGAGGGAGCAAATGGTCGTGATGCCCATCACGGCCGTGTCCATACAGCTCAACCATATTCATGCGGCGCGTCCCCTCTGCCCCCTGCACCACCACCTCCGCCCCATACGCCAACAGCACCATGCCGATGGTCGAAGGGTGAGGGGAAACGCATGGCCCCACGTCAAAAATCACCCCCAGACGATGGTCGCCCTCGCGGGAGGGGCAACTGTCCCCCCCCTTTTTGTAGCAAGAAAACGCCTCGTGCCGAAAATACCAACACCGGTTGCGCTGGAGCAACACGCCGCCCAGCGTGCCCATGACCCGAATTTGGGGCGTGGCTAATGCACCGCTCGCCATCGCCAGCCCCGCATAATGGGTGATAAGGTGCTCATTGTGGGCCACGGCATCCAGCGTCACCAACGCCCCGATGCTCGTGGCGCCGTCAGTCGCTGGCTCAATGCGGTCTAGTCCCGCCACGCGCCGCACGTCAACCACATCCCCCCCGCTCACGCCCAGCCGCCTCCGCGCGTTGACATCAGTGCCACCTGCCCGAAACTCGGCCGTGCTGTTTTGTGCTGAACGAGTCGCCAGCTCAATTGTGTTCGCTAAAATTAAGTTGCTCATCTGTTTATGCCTCCTGTGCTTGCAAACCCATTAACAACCGTTCTGGTTGAATGGGATTGGTCAATGGTCGCCAGCCCGTGGCGTTAAAAACAGCGTTGGCCACGGCCGCCGGCACAGGCGTGATGGCTAACTCGGCCAAGCCAATGCCGCCCCCTTTGGCCTGCTCAAACTCATCTTCGATAAAGGTCACGTCCACCTCGGGCATGTCGCCTATGCCCACCAGCCGATACTCTTCTAAGTCGTGTGTCAAATTATGGCCCGTCTGGGGGTCAATCACTTTTTCTTCGTAGAGCGCGTACCCCAGCCCCTGAGCAACGCCGCCGTACACTTGGCTCCGCGCTAGGTCGGGCACGTGGATTTTGCCAGCGGCGATATTTTCCCAGATGCGCTGGACGCGCGTTTTGCCCAGCAGGGTGTCCACTTCCACCTCGACTACCACCGCGCCGTGGGCGTTGCCCGTGCCCAGCGTAAAGTCAGTGCCCATGATGCGTGTCAACACAAAATGGCCGATGCGTTGCGTCAGTTGCTTATCTATGCCGCGCTGGATGCTGACGGATTGCGGGGCCACTTGCGGCCAAAGCTCTGCCCAAGGGAGCATGCCGTTTTGGTGCTGGATACCGCCTTCCACGGCCGTGGCCTCTTTCAAATCTTGGGCCTCCGCCACCAGCCCAAAGAGCCTATCTCGCATCAGCACCGCCGCCTCCCGCGTGGGGGCAAAGACGGAATTGGTAACGCGACTACCCCCGGCCGTGGGGCCGTGCGGGTCGCTCGAATCCCCCACCACCACCGTCACCGCTTGCGGCGAGAGGCCAAACACCTCGGCCACGGTGCGGGCAAGCGTGGTGCGCACGCCGTTGCCAATGTCTTGCGTGGCCGTGGTCACGGTCAGTCCCTGTGGGGTCACGTCCAGCCGAACTTCGGTGGCGGGGTCGTAGGCGTAAATCCACTGCCCAAAGGCCACGCCCACCCCGCGCCGATAACGGCCGTGTTGACTGCCCGTGGCCTCTCTTTCACGCCAAACGGGCAGGCTGTCCACCCAATCATAAAGCTGGCGACGCAACTCATTATTGTCGCTCCAGCCACGGCGCAGGGTCACGGGGTCTACGCCCCGTTCGTGGGCGATTTGGTCGGCCGCCTGCTCCATTGCCCAGCACACGGCCAGCCCGCCCGGCGCACGAAACGGCTTGCCCGGCGGCTGATTGGTCACGATGTCGTAATCCTGCAAGTCACGCGTCCCCCCTTCATACCCTTGTCCCGCCAGTGCACTTTTGAGGGTAGCTACGGCCACGCCTCCTTCGTTGTAAAAATGGGTTTTGAGGGCGGCGATGTTCCCGTTGCTCTCGGTTGCCAGTTGCAGGTCAACCCGTCCGCCGGGGCGCGACCCGCCCACGGTCAGCTCTTCGGCGCGGGTAGCCATCACGCTGACGGGAGCTTGCGCTTTTTTGGCCAAGGCCACGGCCGCGACAATCTCCGCATTAAAGGTATTTTTGCCCCCAAAACCGCCGCCGACATAATGCGCCAGCACGCGCACTTTATCGGGCGACAGGTCAAAATGATGCGCGATTTCTTTGTGCATCAAGGTGACGGATTGGGTGGAGATGTATACGTCTAGGTGGCCGTCGGGGAGCCAATGGGCGACCGCGCCGTGCGGCTCAAAGGCAGTATGAACCTGGGTGGTGTTGTAAAAAGAGGCGCTCATTTTTGCGCCGTCCGCTCGTTCATAGGCACTCTGCGCTCGGCTGGGAAACAAGCCGCCCACGTTGATACGCGCCTTGCGCAAATTGCCTTGCCACGAGCCAGGCAGAGATACCCCTTCGGCGGCAATGGGGGCATCGCCGCGATGTCCTGCCCAAATATCAGGCGCGTCGGGATGCAGGGCGAGGGTAGGGTCGGTCACCACAGGGAGTAGTTCATAGGTAACGTGAATCGCTTGCAGAGCGGCCACGGCCGTGGGCAAATCATCAGCGGCGACGGCGGCTATCTCCTGCCCCGCGTAGCGCACCGTGGGGTCGCTGGTGCTCAGCAGGCGCAC
>JBGTIZ010000447.1:0-22410 GCA_041745395.1 Promineifilaceae bacterium (SeqCode)
TCAACATTTGGAATATCCAAGGGAAGTGTAATTGTAGTTGGGATAGATATGGGCATGGTTTCCTCCTTGATTTCGACAATGCCTTTTAGTCTAACCTAACCCCCCATATATGGGTACACCCCCTGTATTCCCAAAGAACCCAGAAATCTACGAGGGCTTGCTGGAGAAAAACGCGCAAGATACCAAGTCGGGCGCGGGGCAATATTTCACCCCCCGTCCGCTCATTCAGGCCATGGTGGACGTCATCCAGCCCCAGCCCGGCGAAACGATTTGCGACCCAGCGGCCGGCACGGGCGGCTTTTTGGTGGCCGCCCATGAGTACATCAGCCAGCATAACCAGCTCAATCCAGACCAGCTTGCCCACCTCAACCATGACGCCCTGCGCGGCTGGGAAATCGTCAACAGCACGGCGCGGCTGTGCGTCATGAATCTGTACCTGCACGGCATCGGCCATGCGAGCGACGACAGCCCCATCGAAGTAGAGGACAGCCTCGCCAATCGCCCCGCGCAAACGTTTGACGTGGTGCTAGCCAATCCACCTTTTGGCAAAAAGAGCAGTGTTACCTTCATCACGGAAAAGGGGGAGGCCAAAAAGGAAGCGATTACGATTGAGCGGGAGGATTTTTGGACGACGACGAGCAACAAGCAGTTGAACTTTGTCCAGCATATCAAGAGCTTGCTCAAGACAAACGGGGGTCGCGCGGCCGTGGTTGTGCCGGATAATGTGCTTTTTGAGGGTGGGGCGGGGGAGACGGTGCGCCGTACTTTGCTGAAGGAGACCAATTTGCACACCATCCTGCGCCTGCCGACGGGCATCTTTTACGCACAAGGCGTCAAGGCGAATGTGCTGTTTTTTGAGCGCAAGCCCGGTAGCCCAAACCCGTGGACGCAGGAGGTGTGGTATTACGATTTGCGCACCAATATGCGCTTCACGCTCAAGCAGAACCCACTCACGCGGGCGGATTTGGATGAGTTTGTCGCGCTCTATCTGCCGGGGCAACCGTTGGCGAAGCGGCAGGCGACGTGGTCGGCGGAGAATCCGGAGGGTCGTTGGCGGGTGTATGGGTATGAGGAGTTACACGGCCGTGATAAAGCCAACCTGGATATTTTCTGGCTCAGAGATGAAGCGTTGGAAGACACGGCCAATCTGCCCGAGCCAGATGTCATTGCGGCCGAAATTGTGGAGGATTTGGAGGCGGCTCTGGAGCAGTTCCGCCTCATTGCGGAGGATTTGGGTGGGTAGGCTTGTGCCTCCCTCCCGTTCGCCTCACTCACTCACGGCCGTGCATTTCCTCTGACTCTTCATCATAAACGGGAAACTCCACCCGCGCCCGCGCCACGGCTAACCCATCCACGGCCGTGACCTTGAACACAATATTCTCCCGATACGTACACACATCCCCCACCTTGGGCGGCCCGCCTAACTGGGTCACAATCAGCCCGCCCACCGTCTCCACATCCGGCAAATCATCTTCCTCGCCCAAATAAACCAGCCCCTGCAAATCATCCACCAAAAAATTGCCCGCTACTTCCAGCACGCCCGGCGCCAATTCAACCAGCGGTTCCCGCTCCACATCAAACTCGTCGCGCACCTCGCCGACCACCTCTTCCACCAAATCTTCGAGGGTGACAATCCCCGCCAAGCCGCCAAACTCATCCAGCACAATAGCCATATGGATGCGCTGTTGTTTGAAGGTGGCTAATAGCTCTTCGACCCGTTCATCTTCGGGCACAACGGGGGCGGGATGCACCAGCAAACGCAGGTCAAACTGCTTGTTTTGCACCGTTTGTTTGGCTAAATCCCGCAGATGCAAAATGCCGGCGATATGATCCCGGTTTTCTTCGTAGACGGGGAAGCGATTATGGCGGCTGGCAATGACCAGCTTGATTAGCTCATCGTAGGGCATATCGAGCGAAATCGCCTGGACTTTGCGGCGGGGAGTCATCACTTGGCCGACGGTGCGTTCGCCAAAGTCCAAAATATTGTTGATAATTTCCCGCTCTTCCTCGTTGATGAAGCCGCTGGCCGCGCTTTCTAGCACAATTTGCTGAATTTCCTCGACCGAATGAATGCGCGTCTGGGGGGTGGGCAAATTGAGGATACGCAGTAACACGCCGCCAATGCCGTTGAGGAGATGCACCAGCGGTGAAAGCAGTTTTTGGCTGACTCGCATGGGGTAGCTGATGGCTAACACCATCTGGGAGGCGTTGGTGAGGGCAATTGATTTGGGAACCATTTCCCCCACGACGACGTGCAGATAGGTGAGCACGCTTAGCACCAAAATGTAGCTAATCGTATGCAGGGTGGTGCTATCGGTGATATTAAACCAAGCGGCCAGATAGGGTTCGATAAGGTGAGCCACGGCCGGTTCGGCGTACATGCCTAGCCCGAGGGAGGCGATGGTAATGCCGAGCTGGGCGGTAGCGATGTAGCGGTCTTGCTGGGCGGGATTCTCGAGGATAGAGAGGATGTGCGCGGCGGTATGGTTGCCGTTGTTGCTCATCTCTTCCATTTGGCTGGGGCGCGTGCCCAGAATAGCGAATTCGGCGGAGACGTAGAGGCCGTTGAGTAGGATGAGCAGGGCGATGACCACAAGGGGGATGAGCCAATCAGTGAGCGTGGCGGTCGTTTCCACGGCCGTGGTCTGACCCAACACAAAGCCACCCACCAGCATAGGGGCAACCACTGCATAAAACACAAAATGCTTGCGCGTCTGAGGCTTCGGCAAACTTTTCTTGATGTTAATCTTAAGAAGCTTATTCACGGGGCACCTCCCACTCACTCACGGCCACGTCCCGACCTGTTAGCGACGGGTCATCTATCGAGACCTCGCCCACCCCCAAATCGCGCAGGGCCTCGACCCGTAAGCGGGTCGTGCCGATTTGCACCACGTCTCCCAGCTCTGGCGGACGGCCTAGCTCGCTGATAACCAGCCCGCTGAGCGTGTCCACTTCGTCGGGTAGGGTCAGCCCGAGGTACTCGTTGACATCGTTGACGAGCAAATCACCCCGCAGGCGGCGCAGGCCGCGTTCGCCGATGTACATGAGCGCGTCTTCAAAGTCGTATTCGTCGAGCACTTCACCAAAAATCTCTTCGATGAGGTCTTCTTGGGTGATAATCCCCGCCGTGCCGCCAAATTCGTCGAAGACAAAGCAGAGATATTGCCGCTTTTCTTGGAGTTGTTCCCATACGTTGGCGGCGGGCATTGCTTCGGGCACATACACGGCCGTGCGCACGACTTCACCCAACTGCGTTTCCCCCCGCATATGCAGACGAAACGCATCCTTAAAGTGAACAAACCCCTTGATATTGTCCAAATCCCCCTCATAAACGGGAATGCGACTTTTGCCCGTTTCGATAGAGAGGGCGAGCAAATCCGCCACGCTCATATCCAACGGGGCGGAAATGAGGCTGGTGCGATGCACCATAATCTGTCGCGCCGTTAAATCCCGCAGGCGAAAAGCGTTGCGGAGCATCTGCCGCTCGCCAGCGTCTAAGAAGCCGCCCGCATGGCTCTCGGTGACCAAAATCTCGATTTCTTGGGCAGAATGAATATGGCCGTGCCCTTCGATATGCTCTTGCCCCACGAGGCGCAAAATCAGGTTGCCACTGCCGTTAAAAAGGAGAATGAGCGGATGAAGCAACACCAGCGAGATGCGCATGGGCAGGGTCAGGAGCAGGGCGACCTGTTCCGGAAACTGAATGGCGATGGATTTGGGCAGGAGTTCGCCTAGCACCACTTGCAGGCTGGTGATCAGGAACAGCACGATGAGGGTGGCGAACAGATTGGGGGATAGGCTATTGGTAAGCCAATTTTCGCCAAGCGCATTGGCCACGGCCGTGAACGGTTCCACCAGCAGCGCCGCTAAATAGTTTTGCCCAAACGCGCCCAGCATCAGCGACGAAATGGTGATGCCAATCTGGCACGCGGCAATGTAGCGGTCAAGTGCTTGCCCATCTTCCATGATGGGGAGCAAAATTTTGGCGAGGGTGTTGCCTTCCGAGGCCATTTGGCGCACGCGCGTTTTGCGGGAGGAAACGGTCGCAAATTCGGCGGCCACGTAAAGGGCGTTAAACGAGATAAGAATGGTAACGGTGGTGAGAATTCCAATTAAAGGAAGAAACATTAGCTCTGGCCATACCGACAGCGAGACAGAACCCACGGCCGTGGGGCCGTCAGCCTGTGCAAGCGGTCTTGATGGATAATTACAGCAGGGGCGAGAAAGCGAAAAAGCCTGAGATTATCAGGCTGACGCAGGAGGGGGAAAGGCTCCAAATGTATCTGATTAGCGACGCAGGTTTGGCTTAAAAACCTGCAACTATGTTCGTCATCTTTGTCAGATGGCGGATGGTCGTCGTTCTCCGGCACAGTTTTCTTTTTTGATGATATTGCACAATTGGGTCAGGAATGTGTCGCAATTATAAAAAATGAAGAGCAGAAGGTCAACAGGTGTATGCGACTTGCCGATGACGCACAGCCTCAGGCTAAGTCGCTCAACGCTTCTAGGGTGGGCATGAGTGCTTCGTAATCTGTGCGCAGTAGGTCAATGATTTCTTGCACGGCCGTGGACAACCACAGCTCATCATTGTCCCGCTTGCTATATACGTCCCGCACGTGCGCCACCAAAAGCTGGTCAAGCGGCACACTGCTCTTAGTGCGTGTAATCAGCCGAAAATAACCGAGCGTTCCGCGCGGGGTCACGGCCGTAAACGCCCGCAATTCTTCATCATCCAGACACAATGCCACGGGGTCCAAATTAAGCGGTGGGCGGGGCGGCAACCCATACCGTATCGTCCCATTTTGACTATAGCCCAGCGTAATGACCGTCATCTCGACTGGCAACATGCGGTTGTGCCGCTGGTCTTCGATGAGCGAGCGGGGCGGATTGTCCGCCATGACCAGCCGTTGCACAAGCTGGTCATCATCAATATGAATGTCGCTAATCAGCCCATAAACCGCTTCGCTATCGTCGCGCACCGCCTTGACCAAACAGCCGAGGCCGGGCGTGGATAACTGATTTACTTGGGAGCCGACCGCAAACCCGGCCGTGCTAGCGCGAAGCACACGGCCGATCAGGTCAGGAGATGGTGTTGTGCTTGTCGAGGTTCGTTCTGTCATAGTTTTGAGTCTCTGGGATTTTGAACGGTATCATGTTTTGCGTGTCATGTTTCACGTGTCATGTGTCAGGTGGTTTTTTTCTGGACGTGGCTTGTCCAGCTAGGGGTTCCCATGTTTTTAACTTGAGAAGATTGGTCCAATCTTGTTGAGGCTTAAAAATTTAATTCGATAATAGCTGGCTTCGTCGTGGCCGCAGGCCACGCCTCGCTGGAAAGAGGGTGTTTTTTTCATTTTGGCAACGGCCCAAACGAAAAAAACACCCTTTAGAATAGCCGAGCCGCCGCAGGCGGCGAGGCGTGTCAAGCTACGATTTTTTGTCTGAGCAATTTGTGACCAATACAAGAAAAGGTCGAAAGCCCAGCCCTATGCCCAGAATGTTACACCGATCATTCAAAACTGCATACCACATATGTGGTGCAGAGTGGAGAAGAACGCTAGATAAGGCACTGTCTCAATTGGGGGCACTATTCTTCGGAAACGCTGGGAAAAGCGTCTGTCGAGTTCCAAGCCAGTGCTCTTAATATATAGTTTGTGTCATCAGTTTCTGCAACAGGTGTTGGAAGGAGATGAACTCTACACCACTAAAGTCCATCGCAACCGTCCGCCTTCTGAGTCAGAGGGGTGGGCGGTAGTCATCATGGAGCGAGATTCTGGATTATCTTGGGCACAATTGTTTTCCATCCAGACCTTCCTATTCAACTAAACCAGTGCCCTACGGTTCTAGGACGAGTTTGCCGCTGACATCACTTGCGGCGAGGCGTTGCAGGGCGGTCAGGCCGTCGGCGAGCGGGCAAATGGTGTCTATGACGGCTTGGATGTGGCCGTCGAAGACCATGTGCAGGGCGGTCTCGAAATCTTGCTGGGTGGACATGGTGCTACCAATTAGGCTGAGATGTTTGCCGAAAATAAAGCGGTTGTCTATTTCGACCTCGGGGCCGCTGGTGTTGCCCACGGTCAGTAGGCGACCGCCGCGCCCCAGTGCGCGGAGCGAGGCGGGGTAGGTGGCCGCGCCCACATTGTCTACCACGATATCCACGCCCAGCTTGTTGGTCAGCTTGTAAATCGCTTTGCTCCAATCTTCCCGCTGGCGGTTGATGAGCACATCCGCGCCGAGGGCTTGCGCCCGCGCCAGCTTTTCATCGTCGGAGCCAACGACATAAACGGTACGCGCTCCGGCCAGCTTGGCGATTTGAATCGCGGCCGTGTTGACCCCGCCGCCCGCGCCGACAATAAGCACATCTTCGCCCGCCCGCAGACCGCCAGCGGTGATCAGGGAGTGCCACGCGGTCAGGGTAACGAGGGTGGCGGCGGCGGCCGTGGCAAAAGAGACGTGGTCAGGCAGAGTCAATAAGTTTGAGGCGGGGATGGTTTGGTATTGGGCAAAAACGCCTGGGACATGCTCACCCAGTACGGCGAAGCGCACACAGCGGTTGTCCTGCCCGAGCCGACAGTAGGGGCACTGTCCACAGCTCAGGCCAGGGTTGATAGCCACGCGGTCGCCAACTTGCCACTGGTTGGGGGAAATGTTTTGCCCCACGGCCGTGATAATACCTGCCCCATCACTGCCCATGATGTGCGGTAGCTGGAGCCGCAAGCTCGGCCAGCCCTCTAAAACCCAGAGGTCAAGCCGATTGAGCGCGGCCGCTTTTATCTCGACCAGCACTTCGTGCGGGCCTGGCTCAGGGATAGGCATTTCTTGAAGCTGGATGTTCGCGGTGGTTAAGGAGCCGTGTTCTTTGAATACGAGGGCTTTCATGGTTGGTTTGTTCCTTGCGTGTAGCTAGTCAGCGCGTCAGCCATCTAAACTGCGTGCCCAACGCGCATTTTTTGCGTAACAGATGTTTTTAGGCCGTTGGGTTACTCAAATATGACCAAACTGTGTGGCGAAAAGCAAGCTGAACTGCTGACTGGCTGAACTGCTGACTGGCTAAAAACTACCTGCACAAGTAGGAAAATATTGTTATGCTTGGGGAATGAGCAAAAAATTGATGGTTCCGATGCAAAAAATCCACGGCCGTGTACATGACCCTGAAGACGGCCCCCCTTGGCTGGAGCTTTTGCCCCCGCCTAGCGACGAAAATGATACTAGTGAGTCTGTCCCAACCGTTTACTTACGTTACGCGCTGACGGAAATGGGTACAGAACGACCTGTTTTTCCGGCGGTGGTGCTAGATGATTGGGGCAAGGAAAGGAAGGGGCTGGGCTTGTATCGCTGGATTCGGGAGGAGGGGGATATGTTTCCGAGAGCGGAGGTGTTTGGCTACACGGCCGTGTGGCAGGAGGAGCAGATTTTTTTGCGTGACCTTGAACTACATGTGCGCTATCCTGTGCTGGTATATCCGACGGCGGAGACACCGCAAGAAGAGGGGCGTTGGTTGCGGCAGGTGGTGGTGGTTAACACGGCCGTGGACACCCCGACCGCCTACGCCCAACCCGCACAAGAAAAATGTGCCTTTCCCCTACGCCTCGCCAAGGTAACGTGGTGGCAAATCCCGCCAGACGCGCTAGAAACGTTCCGCATCCCCCAAGCGTGAACACGTGAACAGCGGCGAGGCTATCCCGCCTAATACCCAAGCCCGTTACGCATTCAATTATCCGACAAGGCCTGCTCAATTTCAGCCCGTAGCGTCTGAATCGTGACCTCTTTGCGGAGCAGGGTTTCCCCCCGTTGCGCCGCTTTGTTACGGTTTTCGGCCGTGTCACTGGCGGTAATAAACAGCACCGGCGTTTCCGAAAAGGCGCGCACTTCGTCATAAAATGACCAACCGTTCATGGTGGGCATCATAATGTCCAGCAAAATGAGGTCAGGCGTGGCTGATTGCATGAGAGCCAGACCCTCCTCACCATTTTCAGCAATGAGCGTGCGATGACCTAATAATTCAAGCATTTCACGCAACATAAATGCAATGGGTGGAGAATCATCAATAACCAGAATGGTTGCCATAGGTACTTTTGATTTTGGTGTGCAGACTGTTCGAGTCTAGGTAGTTATGAGGAGTCAAGATAAGCAGATGTTAACATGCTGTTTATACCCTGTCAAAGAGACACGAACTAGATGCGGGCAGGCCTCCAACCGCAATTGACGCCCTCCTATGGCTTTGTTAGAATCAAAGCACAGTCTGCTCATTGCGGGAGCTGAGACAGCAACGTTATGCAAGCTAGCAAGCCAGTCAGTCGTAGTTCGTAGTTAAAGAAGGCAACCTCTTGTCCAGAATATGGCCCGTCCTCTTCATTTTCCTGTTGGTGCTAACTGGGATAGCCAGTATGCGTATGTCTGCACAGGGGACACAATCCTCTAGCCTCTATCAGGTAACACGGCCGTTCAGTTCAGCGACAGTCGTTTTGGCTGAGGAGTCTGCGGCTACTCCCCGTTTGTCCACCTATTGGCCGGATAGCATTACCCGTTGGTCGAACCAAATCTATAAAGTGGCTTATATGTATGGCCTTGACCCTGACTTGGTCGCGGCTGTAGTTTACGCTGAGTCACGCGGGCAAGCGGATGTGGAAAGCTACGCGGGCGCGGTTGGTTTGATGGGGGTGATGCCGTATGGGCCGGGTATGGAGTGGCGCCCCACGGCCGTGCAACTGCGCGACCCCGAGACCAACTTACGCTGGGGTTCCTCCATTTTGGCCGACATTTTGCGCCAGACGGGGGGAGATGTGTTTGCCGCGCTGGCCGCGTATAACGGGGGCTGGCACCAAGCGCACCGTGACTACACTCGCGCCTATGCGGCGGAGGTGCTGAACAATTATGCGCAGGCAGTGGTGGTGCGTAACGGGGGCGAGACGGCTATGGCGGCCACGTGGACCATCGCTATTGAAAAAAATCGCGGCTATGTGCCCCAAGAACGGTATTTGATTTTGGGTGACCAGCCCGCGACCCAAAATTATCTAATTGGTGAGCATGTGGTGTATCAGGCGATAGATAGGCGGGGGACATCTTATTACGTGAAAGGATACGCCGTGCCGCTCAAAGCCCCGCCGCCTGAACGGGCTAACGCTGGGGGTGCGATGGTTAATCGTGATAGCATTAATACTAATAATGAAGGGACGGTCAACACGGCCGTGACCAATACCGATACAGCGACTGTAGACAAAAGCAGAACCCGCGCCCCTCGTGTCCTCCTCGCCTGTTTGCCCACCCTCGAACGGCTACGCGGCCAAGTCAGCTCCCGCTGGTTTGCCCCCTCCACTTGCCCCAGTGAAGGGAGAGAAGAAAGCGAATAAGTGCTGAGCGATGAGCGATGAGTGGCCTGCGGTCACTTACTCTCCCCTTTACTCATTACGCCTTATTCATTACTCATTCATTACTCATTCATCAACCCTATGCCAACCCCTTTTATGCACCTCCACATGGCTGAGCGCGTGCGCCATCATGTGCAAGGTGATGCCCCTCTTTTTTCATTGTTAACCACCCATTGGCCCGCTTTTTATTTGGGAAGCGTCGCGCCTGATTTTCAAGCCATTTGCCGCGTGCCGCGTGAGACGACCCACTTTTACCCCATTCCGCCCGAAGCGGGGGATGAGGGTGCGTTTGCTCGTTTGCTGGCGCAATATGACCATCTCACGGCCGTGGACAAGCTCCCTGCCGACCAAGCCGTTTTTATAGCCGCCTATGGCGCCCATCTGCTGTATGACCTGATTTGGGACGACGCTATTTTGACCCCCCGCTTTCGGTTGCAAGATTGGGACGACGTGCGCGAGCGATTTATGGGCTACAACACCTTGCTGACCTATTTAGACCGCCAAGTTTTTGCCGAATTGCCCCCCACGGCCGGGGCAACGTTAGCCCAAATGTCTGTGTCGGATGACCTGCTTCCCTTTGCCACGGCCGTGCAGTTAGATGATTGGCAGACGTTGTTGGTAACGCAACTCCAGCCGGGGGCGACAATTCGCACGGTGGAGATTTATGCGGCGCGGATGGGGGTCAGCGAGGCGCAGTTTGTGACGCAACTGGAGGATAAGGCGTGGATGGCTCAAAAAATATTCCAGCATGTGGCGTTAGAAGATGTGCAGGCCGCAATGGACACGGCCGTGATCAAAAGCGTTGACCTCCTACAAACATACCTCGAGCCATTATTGGTTCAGCCCATCATATCGGTGAATTAGGAAACCTCATTTACAATTCACCATTCACCATTCACCCTTTACAATTCAAAAAACAGCGGAATCCCCGGCAACGTAAACAAAAACCGACTCCCTTGCTCCTCGGCGGGCGCATCTTCAACCCAGATGCGGCCGTCTTGTGCTTCTAGGGCTAGGCGACAAAAGCTAAGGCCGATGCCCGTGCCGCGCACCTGCGCCCCGCCGCGACTAATGCGCACAAATCGCTCAAAGATGCGGTCGCGCTGGTCGGCGGGAATGCCGAGGCCGCTATCGGTAATGGCGCACAGCACGCCTTGTTCATAGCCAGGTATAGGTTGGGGGTCGGGCTGGAGTTCGATGGTCACACGGCCGTGGGCGGGCGTAAATTTCAGGGCGTTGTCCAGTAGATTGACCAAAATGCGGCGCACCAGTTCCTCATCCGCCCACACGGCGGGCAGTTGGGCTTCGACAGGCTCAGCTACCGCATTAGTCAGCGAGGGGGGGAGAACCACGGCCGTGAGCGTGACCTGCTTCTCATCCGCCAGCGATTGCATATGGGCGATGACCTTCTCCGCTAGCGGTGGCAGACGCATCGCCTCCGCCTCCACGATTAACTGCCCCGCCTCCAGCCGATTGATGTCCATTAGCGAATCCACCATATCAAGCAAATGATGACAGCCATACTGCGCCGTTTCCACCAGAGCCGTCAGGTCGGTCAGCGGGGCTTGCGGCAGTTGTCGCGCCAACAGGCGCAGGGTGCTGAGCAGGGTCGTCACTGGATTGCGCAAATCATGCACAATCATGTGCGTAAACTGTCGTCGCCATTGCGCCTGCTCCTGCTCCTCGGTCACGTCGCGCAAGACGAGAAGCCAGCCCATAATTTGCCCATTTTCAGACAAAACGGGTCGCTCGGTGCGCTCGATGTAGACGGGGCGGCCAGTGGCGGCAGGCGCAGGCAGGGCATACACCGTTTGGCGGGGGGGCGGCTCTGTGCCCTGGGCTAATTGATGGCGCAATTGGCTTAATTCGGCGGGGTCGTAGCCCAGCCGCGCATGGGCTAAGGAGGTGGAGAGCGGGGCGTCTAGCTCTGGTTCGATGGCTAAAAGTTGGCTGGCGAGGGGGTTGATGAGGACAATGCGCACGGCCGTGTCCAGCATCAAAATGCCTTCGTGCGTGGAGTTGAGCACGGCCGTGATTTGCTCCACCCGTCGCGCCAATTGCTCATCCGTCAGGTTAAACAAGCGCACCGTCTCCGCATGGAGCCGCGCATTATGAATGGCCGTACTCGCCTGCTGAGCCACCGCCAGCAAAATTTCCCGACTCCAATAAGTAAACGGCTTGCTCGGCGGCAGGCGTTGAATAACCAGCACCCCCAGTGGCCGTTTGCTCGAGATAGCCAGCGGCACACCCAGCCATGCATCGGGGCGCGGGGTGGGCGGGGTCAGGTTATAACGTGCGGCGTGGTGCATGTTGTCGGGGTCTAAATCGAGCAGGCGGCCGTTTTCCCCCACCCAGCGGGTAAAGTCATCGGGCGTGTAGCCACCAGTGGGGCGGCTCTGTTTTTGCCCTTGGTGATAAGCGATAAGACGTTCCCAATGGCCGTGGTCGTCGCGCAGGGCGATAAAAAAGCCGTCGGCGGGAATAAGCTGGGTCACTTGTTCGTAGGTGCGCTGAAGCACTTCGGGCAGGTCGAGCGTTTCGCGCAGGGAGGTGCCGATGCGATTCAGGTAGGCGAACTGCTCGACTTGTTGGCGCATGACGATTCGGTTTTGCCACGAGACCCAGCTAATAATGGTGAAAAGAGCGACGCCCACGGCAAAAATAACGTAGGCGGGCAGTCCCACGGCCGAGTAGGTAAATGCGCCAAACAGGGCAAAGGTTTGGGTCAGCAGGCCAAAAAAGGTGAGCAGAGGCAGGCTCTGGGTCACAAAATGGGCGGGTCGCTCCCGCTGGAGCAGGCTGATGAGCGCGTGGCCGAGCAGGTAGGCCACGAGATACGCGCCCGTCAGCCACAGCAGATTGAGCAAGGTGTCGCTGTTGGGGTCGCTGGGCAAGCTTTCGGCCACGGTGGCGTTGACCAAGGGGGGGAGGGGGAGGTAGCCGCCTTGCGCACGGTAGACGGCGTAGGCGAGGGACAACACGGCCGTGTACAGCACCGCCAGCCCCAGCCGCACCCGCCACGTCGGCGGCTCAACCGAGATATTTTGCCAAAGCGGCGTCCACAGCGGCCGAGTTAATTCGGCCAGCACCAGCCCCAGCAGGAGCGCGAACAACGCCCCCTCCAGCCCCACAATCAACAAACTGCTGGTCGCCACCAGCGGGATGAGGCTAACCTGGGTGCGCTCGAGCGGAATGCTAAAGTTGCTGGTCAGCACGTACAGGGCAATGAACAGGATGAGCAACGGCGCGGCCTGGCTCTGGGTCGCCGCATAAATGGCGATAATCAGGCCAATGAACAGGCTCCCAAATTGGAGCGGGCGGATGAAGCTGGGGGAGAGGGTGGGCAGGGTCATGGGGCGGGGTTCAGGGTGCAGGGTGCAAGGTCGCGTCTGTCATTTTGGGCGTTGCGTGTTAACATTCTCGCTGATTATAGCTTACAAGTAACGGCTTATCTGGTAATAAAACCTGTAGCCGTTCAGCATTTCAGCTAGTCAGCATTTCAGCTTCCTTTTCTCGACACAATTTGGTCATATGCGAGCGACTGCATTGCCTAAAACAGAAAGCGAATCGTCAAACAAGCCGTAGTAAGCCGAAAAAATCAAGTTGGGTACGCAGTTTAGCTAGCTGACTGGCTGACATGCTGACTAGCTGAAAGCTTACTAAAACCTTTCCCGCGAGTGAAGCGTATGTCTACTATTAACTCTGATGTCAATGATTCTGAATCGTTCAAAAATAAGTGGTGGTTTTTTCTGGGGCGACTGCTGGTTCGTTTCTTCAGCTATTTCGCGCTGATTTCTTATCATTGCCACGGCCGTGGAAACCTGCCCAAAACTGGCCCCTACCTGCTTTGCGCCAACCATATGAGCTTTTGGGACACGCAAGCGATTGTGGTCGGGATGCCCCTCGTGCCGTGGAAGCTATTTGCCAAAGAAGAGTTTGCCGTTCACCCTATCGCTGGCCCAGTGATGCGTCTCTCGGGCGCGATTTTTATCAAGCGGGGTGAAGCGGACCGGCAAGCGATTAGAGAGGCTCTGGAAGCGATAGAGACGGGGCATGTGTTCGGCATTGCGCCCGAAGGCACGCGCAGTAAAACGCAACAGCTTATGGAGGCCAAAGATGGCGCGTCCTATCTGGCTAGCCGGGGCAATATTCCCATCGTGCCCGTAGGCGTGATTAACACCGACGAGTGGAAGAAAAATATCCGCCGCCTGCGCTGGACAAAGATCCACATCGTCATTGGGGAGCCGTTTTACCTGCCCGATTTGGGGCGCAAGGTGCGGAGCCGCGACTTGTCGCTCTTTACCCACCTGATTATGGTCAAAATCGCCGCGCTCTTGCCCGAGCGTTACCACGGTTTCTACGCCGACAGTCCCGCTCTGGCCGCCCTGCAACGGGGAGATGATCCGTGGGAGACAATCTTAGAAATGAATAATGAGTAATGAATAATGAGTAAAGGGGTTGGTGGCGCGGGATGAGTGTGCGATTTGGGGGAGTTTTTCTCGAGGAAATTACCGGCCCCTCTCCCGGCACTTTTTATCCAGAGCGATTGGTTGACTCCCGCTGAGTGCCGGGAGTTTCCACCACGGATTGTTGAGAAGATCCTGAAAGACTAAAAAACTATGACTACGATTGAAAAATTTCTTTATGAAGCACTGAGTGAAGCGGAATTGCGTGATGTGTGTGTGGCTTATTTTCCTGAGTTGCGGGGGGTGTTTGCAGAGGGAACGGGGCTGGATCATGAGGAGAGGGCCACGGCCGTGTGGCTCCACATTCAAGAGCAAAACAGCGAAGCCAAGCTCCTGACCGCCCTCCAAGCCCGCTTTCCCCAGAAAATAAAGGACGCCTTCCCTGACGACCCCACCCCGCCGCCCTGTGTTAATTGGCTTGGGCATTGGCCTGCTGGCCACGCTGGTGCTGGCCCTGATTATCTCCAATGTAGACCCGCCCCTGCCCCCGCCAGACCCGTATGCGCCCACGCCTACGACGCAGGAGATTTTGACGTCGAGCGGCCCGATTTTGGCGGGGCAAACGGCCGTAGGCACGTGGAACCAGAGCGGCGAAGCCAATTTTGGCTTTGCGGATGGGCCGGGGCAGTTTGATTTTGTGGTGGAAATTGTGGGGGCGGAGCTAATCACGGCCACGGGTGAAGTGAGCGCGACGGTTGACCCCGCTTTGCGCCTGTATGATGCGGCTGACCTGAGTGAGCCGCTCTTTGTGGTTGATTTTCGGGCAGATGGGCTGGAGGAGTGGCGGTATGTTAATTTTAGCCACGGCCGTGCTTATCGTTTGGTGGTGCAGGGGGAGCCAGGGCGAGAGTTTGCCCTGACGGTGACGCGCTCATGGCCGCAACCCATCTGGCTGGGGGAAGAGGTGACGGGGGTGTTGGAGGGGGTGAACCCGGCCGTGTACGCCTTGCGCGACGCGCCCGCACGGGTCAATGTGCGCCTAGCCATAGAGGACACAACCGCCAGCCAGCCCTTGCTCTATCTGCTCGATGAAAATTGGCAAGAGCTAGGCCGCTTTGACCAGCCCGACGCCAGCGGCGACATTACCCTCACCAATTTCGCCCTGCCCGCCGAGCAAACCATTCGCTTTGTCCTGCGCGACACGGCCAACAATGGGGTGGGGTTTCGCTTGCTGATTGAGGATGCTGGGGAGTGAGAGGTAAAAAGTAAGAAGTGAAAAGTGCTGACCTGCGTATCTTGGACGAATATGGCTTTGCAGTTGGCGCATGAGGAGCAAATGCAGTTTGTGCCGCTGTTGTTACGGCCGTGTGAAGTGCCATTGCTGTGGCGAGCGTACCAAAATCCACGCTTCACCACGGCTCGTACCCACTCCTGCTCCAGAGGCTGAAGGGGCAAGCCCTTGCCCTCCCTTCCTCTCCCCCTCTCTTCTTCTCTTCCTCGCGTATCCCCCTTGCCCTCACCCTCCCTTTCGCCTTACAATCCAACCATGCGCGATATTCAACTACAACCTTCGATATTAGCCAGTGATTTTACCCGCTTGGGTGAGCAGGTTTTAGCCACGGCCGTGGCTGGTCTCACCCACATTCACATTGACGTGATGGACGGCCGTTTTGTGCCCAACATCTCCATCGGCCTCCCTATCGTGCAAGCGTTACGACCGCTAGCCGACGAGCATGGCCTCTTTCTCGACACCCACCTCATGATTGTCGAGCCAGAAAAGTACATTACCGCCTTTGCCCGCGCAGGGGCTGATTTACTAACCGTGCATGTCGAAACCTGTCCCCATCTGCATCGCACCATTCAGCTTATCAAAGAAGCGGGGATGCAAGCGGGTATCGCCCTCAATCCAGCCACGCCGACCACCGTGTTGGAAGAGATTTTGCCCGACGTAGACCAGGTGCTCATCATGAGCGTCAACCCTGGCTTTGGCGGTCAAACATACATCCCCAACAGCACCAACAAAATCAGGCGCGTGCGCCATATGGTGCATATAACCCGCTCATCAGCCAAAATTCAGGTGGATGGTGGCATCAATGAAGACACCATCGGCGAAGCAGTGCAAGCGGGCGCGGAGCGTATCGTGGCGGGCAGTGCTATTTTCAAAGTGACGCGGGCGGATGGCTCCATTGCGGAAAATATTCAAACGTTGCAACAGGCCACGGCCGTGGCCCAACAGCTTCATCTCTAACGTAGCCGTTCAGCATCTCAGCCAGTCAGCATTTCAGCTTCCTTTTTGCAACATATCTTGGTCACATTTGGGAAGCCAACGGTGTAAAAAGCGTCTGTTAAGCCAAAAAAAGCGCGATTGGCACGCAGTTTAGGTGGCTGACTAGCTGACAGGCTAACTAGCTGAACGCTTGCTCATCAACAAACGACCCAGTCCTCAACTGGGTCAACCTATCTCACAGGAGTGAAACATATCATGTCAGACTTAAAAGAAAGATTCCCGGCTGGCGTCATCAGCGGCGACAAAATGGGTGAATTGCTTGACTATGCCAAAGGGGCGGGCTTCGCTATGCCTGCCGCCAACGTTATCGGCACCAACAGCGTCAACGCCGTGCTAGAAACGGCTCGCGACGTCAACGCCCCTGTTATTTTGCAATTCTCCAACGGCGGCGCCAGCTTCTTTGCCGGCAAAGGCTTGAACAATGACAACCAGCAAGCGGCCGTGGCGGGAGCCGTCTCTGGCGCGGCGCACGTGCATCAAGTAGCCGCCCTGTATGATGCGCGGGTCATCCTGCACACCGATCATGCGGCCAAGAAATTACTCCCCTGGATAGATGGCATGTTGGACGCTGGCGAAGCGTTTTACAAAGTCCACGGCCGTCCGCTGTTCAGCTCCCACATGATAGACCTCTCCGAGGAGCCGCTCGAAGAAAACATCGAAATTTGCAAGCGGTATCTGGAGCGCATGAGCAAAATTGACATGTACCTCGAGATTGAGCTAGGCGTAACGGGTGGCGAAGAAGATGGCGTAGACAACACCGACATAGACGAATCCCGTCTCTACACCCAGCCCGAAGAGGTCGCCTACGCTTACGAAGAGCTATCCAAAGTGAGCGACCGCTTTTTAGTCGCCGCCGCTTTTGGCAATGTGCATGGCGTTTACAAGCCCGGCAACGTCAAGCTCACGCCCGGAATTTTGCAAAACTCCCAAACCTATGTCCAAGAAAAATTCAGCACGGCCGATAAACCAATTTACTTCGTTTTCCACGGCGGCTCTGGCTCCGAGCTAGCCAAAATTCACCAAGCCCTTGGTTATGGCGTGGTCAAAATGAACATTGACACCGACCTGCAATGGGCGTTCTGGGACGGCCTGCGCGATTATGAAGCGGCCAACCACGCTTATTTGCAAGCGCAATTGGGCAACCCAGACGGGGATGACGTGCCCAACAAGAAATATTATGACCCACGTAAATGGCTCCGCCTAGCAGAAGATTCCTTCCGCGCCCGCCTGACGCAGGCATTTGAAGATTTACAGAATGTTAATACGCTGGGCTAACCATCGTCCTTTAAGTTAGAAGCGATAAGTCAGACCCCTCTTGCCTTGAACCGCTAGGGGTGTCTGACTTTTTTTGTTGTTAGCTCAGACAGAGGGTTTTGAGAGGTTGAATTTCGTTGGCAGACCCTATTGCTTGTGATAAAATGTACAATACAAAAGTAACCCTGCCCGCTGATTATCAACAAGATATATCCCGCCCAAAAACAACGTCCATTGTCACACCATTAAACAACAGCCAGCACCAACTGCAAGCTAGCAATTGGTATGTCTTTGCGGGCATTTGTGGCCGTAGCCAGCAGATGCTTGGTCAGACTGCTTCACGAATCCCCCTATCCATTCAATCAAACAGGGAAAGAAAGGTATATGAACAAGTTTAAGCATTTCCTGATTGTTACCCCTCTTATTTTTCTCAGCACGGCCGTGACCTATTTTTTAATCTCAGGGCGAACCACTGGGATAGGTCTATTCAAACTACCCACCTCGGCGAGTACCCAAGCCGTCATCATCGACAACCTCATTGACGGTCACTTCATACTGATTGCCTTCCTCTTTTCAGTTATCATCGTCCCCATGCTCTACACTTTTGTCGCCTTCCGGCGGCGCGAAGGGGACGAAAGCGACGGCGCACACATCCACGGCAACACCGCCCTCGAGATTGGGTGGACACTTCTCCCCCTTATCTTCGTGGCCGTTTTTACGGTGTGGGGCTGGCAAACGTACAACGACGTTCTAGCCGCCTCTGACGATGAAGTCACCATTCAGGTACAAGCGTTTAAGTGGGATTGGGCTTTCTTTTACCCCGAGCTAGAAGGTTATTACGACGAAAATATTTATGTCGCGGTGGGGCAACCCGTCAAGCTGGTCATGCAATCCCGCGATGTGATTCACGCCTTCTGGGTGCCCGAGTTTCGCGTCAAGCAAGATGTTATGCCCTACGATGTCGGCAATGCGGGCTTGACCTTTGGTTCAGACAGCTTTGATGAAAGTTTGCTAGAAGGCAACAGTCAAATCCAAGTGCTACGCTTCACCCCCACCCAAATTGGGGCATATCAAGTCCGCTGTGCCGAAATTTGCGGCACAAACCATTGGAGCATGTACGCCACGGTGAACGTCCTCAGCCAAGCTGACTATGACGCTTGGTTTGCTGAAGTACAAACGGCACAAGGCCTCACTGACCAACTCGTTTCAGCCGAGTACAATGAGTAATGAGTCTACTGCAAAAAAGTCAGACCAACCCCAGAGGGCGCGGAAAACGCGGATATTTCCGCTCCTTTCGTCATTCCTAATTCCTACTTCGTCCCTTTTTTCAGTAAGCCCTTACTTGTTCCCACAACAGTTCTAACTTTTGCGTTAGTAACGGAGGATTATCCATGAGACACATTTTGTCGTCCGCTTTGGTAAGAGGCGTTTTCGGTCAATTCTTGACCGGGATTCTCTTCTACTACCTAATGGTTGCCGTTCGCAACGGCCTCGGTTACGACACCAGTTCTGGCTTCTACGATGAGCCATCTGGTATCTTGGCCTCAATTATCAGCATGATTGGCTTTTTGCTTTTTGCTGGCGTGCTAACAGATTGGCTCGGCTGGACAGTAGGTAAAGACAACCCCTTAACGCATGGTGTGCCCAGTGGCAAGCCAGCTTGGACACGCTACATCAACGTAGACGTCAACCATAAGGTCATTGGCATTCAGTATGGGATTACCAGCTTGGTTATCCTGCTTTTTGGTGGCTTTTTAGCGATTATCTTCCGGCTGGAGCTAGCCGCCCCAGGCTTGCAAATCTTCACCGATGGTGATGCGTACAACACGCTGTTTAGTGCGCACGGCATCATCATGATTGTGGCTATTTTCTCTGGTATTGCGGCGATGATTAACTACTTGGTGCCAATGATGATTGGGGCTACGGACATGGCTTTCCCCCGTCTCAATGCGTTTAGCTATTGGGTTTCAGTGCCCGCGGCTGTGTTGCTGTTGGTCGCTTTCCCCGTCGGCGGCTGGGACACGGGCTGGGTGGGCTACCCCACGCACAGCACTACCACCGCAATGCTCGGCGTGAATATGTTCTTGCTGGGCTTCTGGATAAACGGCTTTTCCTCGATTGCGGGCGGGATTAACTTGGTCGTTACCACCGCTTATATGCGTGCCCCTGGTATGTCGCTCTTCCGGATGCCTATTTTTGTGTGGGCGGCGTTTTCTACCTCGATTTTGCAGGCGACGTTCACGCAGACCGTGGGCGCGGCTCTAATGATGGTGCTGGCGCAACGTGGGCTTGGTTTGGAGTTCTTTAATCCCATTTTGAACCAAGCGTTGCTAACGCAGGGCGTTCCGGCGGGCGACCCGATGCTGTATCAGCATTTATTCTGGTTCTATTCACACCCCGCCGTATATATGTGGGTTTTGCCGGGTCTAGGCATTATCAGCGAGCTGTTGCCGGTGTTTGCCCGTAAACCACTCTTTGGCTACAAATGGATTGCCTTGTCCAGTTTGGCGATCGCCTTGGTTGGCTCAATTGTGTGGGCGCATCACATGTTCACCTCGGGCATGCCCGCTATTTGGAAAGTTCCCTTCATGATTTCTACCCTGCTGGTGGCTATTCCCACTGGGGTTAAATTCTTTAGCTGGGTCGCCACAATTTGGGAAGGCAAGCTTGTTTTCCCAACACCGATGCTTTTTGTGCTAGGCTCGATTTCTGTCTTTTTGCTAGGCGGTCTGAGTGGCCCTATTTTGGGCACGATTGCTTCAGACCTGCATCTGCATGACTCTTATTTTGTGGTGGGGCATTTCCACGCTACGATTTTTGGCGGGTTTGTCTTCCCCTTCTTTGCCGCGATTTATTATTGGTATCCAAAAATGACGGGGCGCATGTACAACGAAGGGTTGGGCAAGCTTCATTTTTGGCTGATGGTGCCTGGCTTCTGGGTAATGAGCCTGATGCAAATGCGGGTCGGTATTATCGGGATGCGGCGGCGTATTGTGGATTATGACCCCGCGTTGGGCATTGATGTGGAGCAGGCTCTGATTACGGTGGCAACGCTGGTGATTGGCTGGTCGGTGCTGATTATGATTTATAATCTGGTGGTCAGTGCGCGGACAGAGCGCGTAGCGGGAGACAACCCGTGGGGGTCGCGTTCGCCTGAGTGGCAAACGCCTTCACCCATCCCTGAATTTAACTATAATACGCCGATTCGGGTGGTTGGTGAGCCGTATGATTATGGCTTGGCTAATTCGCAGTATGTGACGACCACGGCCGTGTCCGCGCCTGTTACTGGTGATTAAAAATAAGCAGTAAAGATTCGTCTTCATCTAATCAAGGAGTTTTGACTGTGGCAGACCACGCAGAACACGCCCATCATCAGGGCGACCCCCAACCCGCTACCCCCATTTACCGCCAAGGGTATATTGTCTTTGCCGTGCTGATGATTCTAACCATCATTGAATATGTGCTGGGGTTAGAGCAGTTTGAAGGGCAATTCACTATTTTCTTGGTGCTGATTGCCATTCTAAAAGCGGCCATCATTGTTAACTACTTTATGCACATTGCCCGCCTCTGGAAAGAGGAGGAGAGTCACTAATGAGTGCTGTTTCACATTCCCACGATCATCACTTGCACAACCCCCAAGAGCCAACCCGCGCTGAACAAATCAGGATGAATCGGGCAGGCATGTGGTTCTTTATGCTGTCTGAGTCGTTCCTGTTTATTGCTCTGCTGGCGGCGCGGCTTTATCTGTGGCGCGACCCCGAGATTGGTCTGATTCGGCCCGGCTTGGAGCAGTTGCCCGCGTTGGTAGCGACTGTTGTCCTGCTGGTAAGTAGCTATTTTGTGAATCGGGCGGAGATTTCGATTGCCCACGGCCGTGTGAAAGATTTCGGCCGCAGTATCCTCATGACCGCCTTTCTCGGCACGGCTTTTCTCATCGGCGTGGTCGGTTTTGAATGGGGCTTGTTCTTGCCCGAGCCACACATCCGCATCTCTGACGGTGCGTTTGGGGCGGTTTTCTTTGGCATGACTGGTCTGCACGCTTTGCATGTGATCACGGGGGTCATTTTGCTCCTTGTGGTCTATTTCAACGGCAAGCGCGGCCTGTATACGCCAGATGATCATTATGCGGTGGAAGCGTGTGCCCTGTATTGGCATTACGTAGATATTGTGTGGGTCTTTTTCTATCCGTTCATATACTTAATTGGCACGGCCGTGCATTACCATTAGCTCGCCAAACGAATAATGAGCAATGAGTAACGAATAAAAAAGAAAGCCAGCTAATACGCTATAAAGAAACGGCCGTTTGCCTCAGCGCAACGGCCGTTTTTTCATCCCTAATCAACCTGTCCAGACCACATGTCACCAGAACTCAACGCCCTCCTCACCTCATGGGATTGGCGACCCGAAATCATTATCACCCTCGCCATTTTTGGCACGCTCTACACTATGGGCTGGGTGCGCCTGCGCCGCCGCAGTGGGCGCAACAAACTCGCCAATGGCTGGCGGCTGTTCGCCTATTGGCTAGCCATGCTAGCCATCGTGTTAGCCCTCCTCTCCCCCATTGACGTCTTAAGCGGTCTTCTTTTCTACATGCACATGATTCAGCACTTGTTACTGACCATGATTGCCGCGCCGCTCATCATGCTGGCGAACCCCATGCCCTTTATTCTGTGGGGTCTGCCCACACGGCCGCGTCAACAGGTCGGTCGGGCGTTAACCTACGCCCTCCACCGGGAATCCCGCTTTAGAACAGGACTACGCCGCGCCACCACGCCCGGCATCTGTCTCACCCTCATGTTCGTCACCCTGTGGGTGTGGCACGACCCCAACCTATATAATTTGGCCTTACGCTCGGCCGTGGTGCATGACCTCGAGCATTACACCTTCTTTTTTACGGCTCTGCTTTACTGGTGGCACGCCACGGGCGCCGCCCCACGCATCCACCCGCTTATGTCCCGCCCCAAGCGCATTGGGTACATGTTTGTGGCGATTCCGTCCACCTTTTTCTTGGGCGTCGGCATCGCCTTTTCCCAAACCATTCTGTATACCTACTATGAAACCGTGCCCCGCGTGCCCGCCCCCGTCGGCCTCACGTTGC
>JBGTIZ010000448.1:0-3074 GCA_041745395.1 Promineifilaceae bacterium (SeqCode)
GCAGGCCATAATCAGCCCATTGCACCCAGCGAGGATGACCAACCGTGCTTGTGTCCCGCGTGATAATAGTGCTAGGAGAGGGATTCCGGCGTAGTTCCTCCAGCCGCTGTTGTACCTTGGCCCGCTCGTTGGGGGCCACCAGAAATAGGAAACTGCGGCCGATTAGCTTATCACGTGCATAGCCAAAATAACGGCAGTAGGCTTCATTAACATAAAGCAAAGTGGAATCTGGTTTACAACGAGAAACGATGTCTACTTGGCTCTCGACAATGCCCCGAAATAAATCTTCGTTTTGGCGCAGGGTTCGCTCGGTTTCCAGCTCTTTGGTGATGTTGTGTATCAAAAAGACCGCGCCAGTCAGCAAGCCGCGCTCGTCGTGCAGAGGTGCGCCGTTGATAGAAAGAGCTTTGCGCTGGCCGTCGGGCCACACAATGGCATGGCGAATGTTAAACACGGGTTGACCCGTTTCCATGACAATGCGGAACGGCTGTTTTTCGTCTGGCCAAGGGGAGCCATCAAGAGCGGTTGTTTGCCAAGCGGGGTCGTCGTAGGTGCGCTCGGTAAGGTCGCTGTAGGCTAGACCGAGAATTTCTTCGGCCTGCTCATTGGCAAAGATAATTTGCCCCGCCGTGTCGAGCATGACAATGGCGGCGATGGCGGTTTGCAGTATAGCTAGCAAAAAGTCATGTTCGTTTTGGGCGAGGCTTGCCGTTTTTTTGTAGCAGTGAATGTCCCACGCTTGCAGGGCGAATTGGGGTGGGTCGGCGGCGTCAAGCCGCACGACGCGCCATTGATACCAACCGTATTGTTGTTTGCCGGGTAGTCGCAGGCGGGCATCGAAGGTGTAGGGCTGGTCGATGGTGGCGGAAACCACGGCCGTGGGCCAACACACGCGGTCAGCAGGATGGAGCATCTCCAAGAGGGACGCGGGTGGTTCATCACCCCACACGGCCGTCCATGCGTCAGCGCGTTGGAGCCAATCCCCCACGGCCGTGAGTGTGCCCCACAATCCACCCAAACGCATCTGCACCAATTCGGCTATGGCTGGCGGCGTTTCTGCTGTATTACCCATCGTTTACATCATCCTATATTGTAAGCGTTCAGCGTCTCAGCCAGTCAGCACTTCAGCTTGTTTTTCTCAACACAATTTCGTCATACTCGAATGGGTGAGTAGCCTAAAAACAAGAATCGACTCGTCAAACAGTCTGTTATCGAGCTGAAAAAATCAAGTTTGGTACGCAGTTTAGCTAGCTGACCGGCTGAAATGCTGACTAGCTGAACGCTTACCGTCACGCTTCGCAAGATGTCTACACAATTCTAACAAATTTGACAAGTACAAAACGGACTATCTCCCGTAATTAAGGGTGAAGGCACAAACTAAAACAACATGTGCCTACCTTATCCACTTTGTAACGTATACCATTTTTTTAGACAAAAGGAGATAGTACTATGAGCAAGTTTTTCAAGAGTTTGATAGCTGTTGCTTTAGTGGCCGCTCTGTTTATACCGTTGGCGTGGGCGCAGGCGAGTAACCACAGCAGTAGCAACACGATTGTGGACGTGGCCGTCAATGATGGTCGTTTTACTACTCTGGTCACGGCCGTGCAGGCCGCTGGTCTCGTTGATGCCCTCTCCAGCGGCACTTACACCGTTTTTGCCCCCACCGACGAAGCGTTCGCCAAGCTTCCTGCGGGCACAGTCGAAAGCCTGCTGGCTGACCCCGACGCCCTGCGTGACCTCCTGCTCTACCATGCCATTCCTGGGGACATCGGCTCTGACCGTGCCAAGACGCTCACAGGCAACGTGACGATGGCTAATAACCAAATCGCGGGTCTGAAAGTGTTCCAAGGCGATATTTACATGAACGATGACGCTAAGGTCATCATTCCTGATGTTATCGCTAGCAATGGTCGCATTCATGTCGTAGACAACGTGATTTTGCCCCCTTGGCCAAAAGATGGCAGTGACAGCGGCTCGAGCAGTGGCTCAGCCACGGGTAGCACGTCTGGCAGTATTGTGGATATTGCGATTAACGATGGGCGGTTCACAACTTTGGTCACGGCCGTGCAGGCCGCTGGTCTCGTTGATGCCCTCTCGACCGGCACTTACACCGTTTTCGCCCCCACCGACGAAGCGTTCGCCAAACTCCCTGCGGGCACAGTCGAAAGCCTGCTGGCTGACCCCGACGCCCTGCGTGATCTTCTGCTCTACCATGCCATTCCTGGGGACATCGGCTCCGACCGCGCCAAGACCCTCACGGGCAATGTCACCATGGCTAACAACCAAATCGCGGGCCTGAAAGTGTTTCAAGGCGATATTTACATGAACGATGACGCCAAGGTCATCATCGCCGACATTATCGCCACCAATGGCCGTATCCACGTCGTAGACAACGTGATTTTGCCCCCTTGGCCGCAAGAATAACCCCATCACGCTAGACCCAATCAAATAAAAAAGGGCACATGGTTCACGCCATGTGCCCTTTTTTTGCGCTTCATCTCATATCATAGGCAGACAGTATCTTCTCAAAAATCCGTGGTGGAAACCCCCGGCACTCAGCGGGAGTTAGCTAATCGCTCTGGATAAAAAGTGCCGGGGGAGGAATCTCCCCCTATATTTTGGGAAGATACGGCAGACATTTACAAAACCCTTACACGCCCTTTACACATGGCTTGCAATGAGTAGATAGACTATGCAGTGTAAATAAACCAATCCAACAAAGGAGTTAGTCACCATGTCTGTTAATTTCGACCAAACATTAGATGTCAAAGGGGCCAAATGCCCCATGCCCCTCGTCAAAAGCCGCAAAGCCCTCAAAGATCTAGGCATCGGGGAAGTTGTCAAAGTTGTCTCCACCGACCGTGGTTCCGTGCCTGATTTCCAAGGCTGGGCCAAAACAGCCAAAAACAGCCAAAAACATGGAAATCTTAGCGCAAGAAGAAGTTGTCGAAAATGGGGAGAACCTCTACATCCATTACCTGAAGCGCACCAAATAACTGAGGCTCTTTGGGATCTCATGGGGTTCGGTCTGAAATCGAATACGTGATGCGCGGGTCTCTCTGGTCATACATTGC
>JBGTIZ010000449.1:0-4011 GCA_041745395.1 Promineifilaceae bacterium (SeqCode)
CACCGCACCCTGCACCACCCCCTGCGCATCCACATAACCCACCCCGAACGTTACCCATGCGCCCACGATCCCCATCACCACCGCGCCCAGCCCCAAACCAAACGTCACCCGATTAAACCGCCCCCTGATAACAATCGTCTCCATGCCGTTCATGCTGTACCGCCTCCTTTCATGTCATGCCGTTCATTTTTGAATTTGTAAATCGAGATCCCACCTACCCGTGAAGCCCGTTACCTAAAGCTCTATCGAAGGCCAAAGGGAGGATTTCCACCAACCAACCCTCGAGTCAGTGAGCCGCTACATTGTACCAACAAATTTCCGCACCCCTAACGCCTCTCCCTCTTAATCCGCGAGACCCACAGTAAAAGGCGAGAAGCTTACGGCTTACGGCTCACAGCTTATGGCTTATAGCTCACAGCTTACAGCTCCCCAAAACTTGACGTTAACGTTAAAGTTAACTATTATTCCCGCATGACCACCCCCCACTTCACCATCGGCGACCTCGCCCAAGAACTCGGCATCACCACCCGCACCATTCGCTACTACGAAGAGCGCGGCCTGATAGCCCCCCAGCGCACCAACGGCGGCCAGCGCACCTACACCCGCAAAGAGCGCGGCCGGCTCAAGTTGATTCTCCGCGCCAAATATGCTGGATTCGACCTCAGCGAAGTCCAGCAGGTGCTAGACATCTACGACACCCAACCCAACGAAATGGGGGAGCGGCAACAAGCCCTCAAACTCATCGAGATGAGCACCCGCCGCCTCGACGAACTCGACACCAAAATCAGCGAACTCCAAGAGCTACGCACCCTACTCGCTGACCACCTCGAAACCTTGCATCAATTAGCAATGAACAATGAACAATGAACAGCATTTTTTTGAATGGTAAATGGTAAATTGTCAATTACGAATGGTAAATGAACGCCCGCGTTCACCATTCACCATTTACCGCTCATCATTTACAATTCACAACTCACCATGCTCCATTCCCAACTCTCTCCTCAAAGTGCCGAATTCCAAGCCAACCGCGACGCCATGCTCGCCCTGATAGATGATTTGAACCAAACGCTCGAAAAGGCGCGGGCGGGCAATCCGCGTGGCGCGGCCAAAATGCACCAGCGCGGCAAACTGCTCCCCCGCGAACGGCTCGAACGCCTGCTCGACCCCGGCACGCCCTTCCTAGAAATCGCGCCGCTGGCCGCTTATGGCCTCTACCAAAACGAAACGATTGGCGCGTCGAGCATTGCCGGCATCGGCACGGTCAGCGGCGTGGAATGCCTGATAGCGTTCAACGACCCTACGATTAAAGGAGGGGCGATTTACCCCATTACCTTGGAAAAAACGTTGCGCCTGCAACAAATCGCCTTTGAAAATCGCCTGCCCGTTATCTTGGGCATTGAATCGGCGGGGGCGAACTTGCCCTATCAGGCGGAGCTATTTGTGGCCGGGGGACGCGCTTTTGCTAATCAGGCGCGACTCTCGGGGGCGGGCATTCCACAGATTGCACTGGTGTTTGGCAACGCCACGGCCGGGGGAGCGTATAATGTCGGTCTGAGTGATTACACGGTGCTGGTGCGTGACCAAGCGAAAATATTTTTGGGTGGCCCCCCGCTGGTCAAAATGGCGACGGGGGAAGAGGTGGATGATGAAACGTTGGGAGGGGCGGACATGCACACGGCCGTGTCTGGACTCGGCGACTACATTGCTGAAGACGACGCCGACGCCATTCGCCTTGGCCGTATGATTGTCAGCCAGCTTAACATTCACAAACCAAACATCGCCCACGGCCGTCGCCAACCCCCCGAACCACCCCACTACGACCCCGAAGAACTGCTCGGCGTCATTCCCGCCAACCCCCGCCACCCCTTCGACATCCGCGAAATCATCATGCGCCTTGTGGACGGCTCCCGCTTCATGGAGTTCAAGCGCGACTATGGCCCCACCCTCGTGACGGGACACGCCCATATTGACGGCTATCCTGTTGGCCTGATCGGCAACAACGGCGTTTTATTCTCCGAATGTGCCCACAAAGCGGCGCAATTCATCCAGCTTTGCAACCAATCCCGCACCCCGCTCATCTACCTGCACAACATCACCGGCTTCATGGTCGGGAGCAAATATGAGCAAGGCGGCATTGTCAAGCACGGCTCCGCCATGATTAACGCCGTCGCCAACAGCAGTGTGCCCCAGTTTTCGGTCATCGTGGGTGGCTCCTACGGGGCGGGGAACTATGCCATGTGCGGCCGTGGGTACGACCCCCGCTTCATTTGGACGTGGCCCAACAGCCGCGTGGCCGTCATGGGCGGCGAACAGGCGGCGGGCGTTCTCGCCATCGTGCAGGAGGACGCGGCCAAACAGAAAGGCATCGAATTAGACCAAAACGCGCTAGCCATGATGCAGATGATGACCCGCAAAAAATTCGACGACGAATCCACCGCCTACTTCGGCACGGCGCGTCTCTGGGACGACGGCATCCTCGATCCCCGCGACACCCGCCGCGCCCTGAGCATCGCCCTCTCCGTCGCCCACAACGTTGATTACATCACTCCCGGCACACCCCGCTACGGCGTTTTCAGATTATAAAAAGTGCTGAGTAACGAGCGATGAGCGATGAGTGGGAGCCTCACTCAGCACTCATCGCTCATCGCTCAGCACTCCTTCCCCCGAGGTAAGATTATGTACTTTAACGCTGAACACGAAGCCCTGCGCCAACTGGTGCGCAAATTTGTCGAGACCGAACTCAATCCGCATGTTGAAGAATGGGAAGAGGCGCGGATTTTTCCCGCGCATGAGCTATTCAAAAAGATGGGGGATTTGGGCCTGCTCGGCCTGACCTATCCCGAAAAATATGGGGGAGGCGGGGCCGATTATTGGTATCAGGCCGTTTTTCTCGAGGAAGTTGGCCGAGCGAATTGCGCGGGTGTGCCGATGGCGATTGCCGTGCAGACGGATATGGCGACCCCCGCTCTGGCTGAATTTGGCTCGCCCGCCCAGAAAGAGCAATTTCTGCGCCCCGCCATCAGCGGCGACGCCGTCTTTTCAATAGCGGTCAGCGAACCAGATGCGGGGTCAGATGTGGCCGCCATTCGCACCCGCGCCGTGGCCGATGGGGACGATTATCTGATTAACGGCTCCAAAATGTGGATTACCAACGGCACACAGGCAGATTACATCACCCTGCTGGCGCGTACCAGCGACGAACGGGGCTTCAAAGGGATGTCGCTGATTATTGTGCCCACGGAGACGCCCGGCTTCAGCGTCAGCAAAAAGCTGGAAAAGATGGGCAACCACAGCAGTGATACGGCCATTCTCTCCTTTGACAATGTGCGCGTCCCCCAAGCCAATCGCATCGGCCCCGAAGGGATGGGCTTCATGCTCCAGATGCAACAGTTCCAAATCGAGCGGCTGGCGGGTTCGCTCATGGGCACGGCCGCGATGGAGCGCATTATTCGCATGACGATAAATTATTGCCAAGAGCGGCAAACCTTTGGCCGTCCCCTCATCGAAAACCAATGGATTTACTTCAAACTATGCGAACTGCTGACCGAGGTCGAAGCGTTGCGCCAGCTCAATTATCATTGCGTGCGCAAAATCGTTAAAAAAGAAGACGTGACCCGCGAAGCGTCGATGGCGAAGCTGAAAGCGGGGCGGCTGGCGCGAGAAGTGTCGGACACCTGCCTTCAATTTCACGGCGGCATGGGGTATGTCGAAGAGTATCCTATGGCGCGTTATTTCCGCGATGCGCGTCTGCTCTCGATTGGCGGCGGCGCGGATGAAATTATGCTGGGCATTATTGCTAAGTATGAAGGGATTTTGCCGCGCGGATAGAGAAGTAACGAGTGCTGAGCGATGAGCGATGAGCGATGAGCGATGAGCTTACTGAAAAAAGGGTCAGGATTCAATTGGTTGACATAATGTGAATATGGTATAATAAACTACTTTCATACTCGAGGAAAAAGCCATGTTCAGAGAAAATACACCAGACCCTCAACTCAGCTTCTTTAATCTACA
>JBGTIZ010000450.1:0-2273 GCA_041745395.1 Promineifilaceae bacterium (SeqCode)
CAATTTCGCGCACGATATTGCCGCTAATGGTGGCCGTATAGGCGGGGTCGGGGTGCTCAAATTGGAACTCGCAGGTGACGGCGTGAACCCAGCCGCGCAGGCTGATGCTGGCGTTGCTGTTGATTTCACGGCCGTGGTAAAGTGCGCCCGAGGGGAGCGCTACGTCATAAGAGAGGCAGGTATCGGGGATACTGCTTTCTAACACGGCCGTGACCTTGGCTCCCGTGTGCGGGTCATTTTCCGTGCGCATCGTGCCGGGTCTATCTTGGCGCGGTTCATAATGCAGTTTGCCAAACGTAACCGAGGACGCGGCCGTGTAATGCGCGACGCTAAACAAGGCCGACATCATCTGCCCCTCGTTCAGCAGGCGGGGCACGTCGCCCAGCAACTCCGTTTTGTGCATCCGACGCACCACATACCCCAAGAGCGAGATCCCTTCTGGCGGTAGTTCATACTGGGTAAAATTACCTTCTACAATTTCAACCGGCGCTACAATAAGTGGGTTCATGCCCCTGTTCCTTTAGAACGGTTAGAACGGTAATTAAATGAGTTGACTGAGCATTTGGTAACGAAGGCTTCTCTCGAGTAAAAAATTTCGGGGTCAAAACAGACGCCATTTTTCTAACGATTTGTTTGCAAAGTATAGCACTCTGTCCAAGTTTTGTAAAGATTGTTGGAGAAAAAATAAGAAAATCGTACTATTATCGTGGTTAATCGTTATGTAAAACCCAAGAAGAATTGAAAGTCTGTACAAAATTTAGACGAACTTGGGCGAAAGAAAGATGATTGCCTGAAGTAAGCAGTGACGACTAAATTTACAACGGGCTAAACCTAGACAAATACCTCTACAAAAGCCAACTGCCTTCCAGCCGTAGAAGCCACGCCTTATTTTCCAAGCCGCCGCCATAGCCATGCAGTTTGCCATCACGGCCGAGGACACGATGGCAAGGCACAATGATGGGCAGGGGGTTGGTGGCGTTGACTCGACCGACGGCGCGTGATTTGCCCACATCGCCCAGCTCGACGGCGAGGTCGCCGTAGGTGCGCGTGCGTCCGTAGGGGATGGCATGTACAAGGGGCAACACTTTTTGCTGGAAAGGGGTCATGACATCCCAGCGCAGAGGCAGGTCAAAGGTGGTGCGTTGGCCGTTGAAATAGGCTTGCAGTTGGTCGCACACGGCCGTGATTTGGTCAGGCGCGTACACGGCCGTGTGGCCCGTCAACCCCTCTATTTCCGCCGCAAATGACCCTGCATCCCCTCCAAACCGAATAGCGACCACGCCCGTGGGGCTATGGGCCACCCAGAGCAGGCCCACGGGCGTATGGGGCATTTCGCCAAACCACACCACATTTTTTGCTAAATCAGACATGCGTCTCTCCTGTTCAGTTGCTCAAATAATCACTCATAGCTTATCACCTGCGCCCGCAACGCCTCCAACATCATCAGCGTCAGCAAATCGGTGACGGGATAGCCGCGCAAAAGCACCTGCGGGTCACTAAAATCATTGCTGTCCGACCCCGTCAGATGCACATCGTCATGGCCCAAGCCCCGATTCGGTAACGTATTCGCCACATAGTCAAAATCCCACAGCGGAATATTATACGCCGCCGCCAATTGCCGAATAATGCTGTTGGTCACGTCGTTTTCGTCCACAAAACGATCCGCTTTGGTCGCCAGCACGGGCATAATCCCTTCGGCCAGCGTTGCTTCGATGATGCGCTGCATGTTTGCGCCAAACGTCGTTTTGTCCACGTCATTCGTGCCAAAGCGAATGAGCAAAATGCTGGGGTTGTGCAGGCGAATCTCACAGGCGAACATGGTTTCGCTGGGGAAGCAGACGGCCTCGTCAGCGTATTGGGAGCCTAGCGCGGAAACGGCGCCAATGCCCACCTCGACCCCCGCGCTGTCTCGAGCAAAGGAGCCGCGAAAATGTTCGATTGTGCCCTGCAAATAGGCGTAGTCGCCCAGTTTATAGTCGCCTGTGTCGAAGCGGGTGAGGTAAATGAAGTTGGCCGAGAGGCTGTCGCCGAGTTTGGAAAAGCGGCGAGCATCACGGCCGTGTGTCTCTTGTCCTCGCGCATAAACCTCACGCATATGCGCCACCGTCTCGGGTGGTAAACGCAAAAAATCAGCCCGATGCAGGCCGTTGATAAGCTCAAAAGCGGCTATGGTGGGGGTCGGTTCTGAGGTTGGCACGGCCGTGGCGGTGGCAGGCGGTAACGCCGTGGGCGGGTTGATGGGGGCGGACGCGGGGAGCGGGGTCGGGCTGGCG
>JBGTIZ010000451.1:0-2918 GCA_041745395.1 Promineifilaceae bacterium (SeqCode)
GGCCAAACATCTCCATCTGCTGGGTAATGGCTTCCTGCCGTTTGACCGTTTCCAGCACGGCCAACAGCGTCACCGATAGCTCCGAACGGCTTACGTCGCCCGAGAGCAGTTCGCGGAAGCCGATGCGCTCGTAGCGGTGCAGGAGGCGGCGCAGGCGGCTGAGCTGCCCTTCAATCGTAAAGCGGGGTTTTTGGGCGACATGGACGCTTTCCTCGAGGGTTTCACTGCGGCGCAGGGCTTCTAACACGGCCGTGTACAACGTCTCCACGGTCACCCCGCTCAAATCCAGACGATTGTCTTCAGGACGCAACGCCTTGGGCGCGGGAGCCACCCGTAAATAGCTCCGCAACCCCGCCTCATCCCGCTCCTTTAGCCACTGCGCCGCCTCTTTGAACTGCTTGTAAATGCGTAAACGCCGCGCCAACGCCTCGGCGGGGTCTTCCTCGTCCTCGGCCGTGGCTAAAATGGCGGGCGGCTTGGGCAACAGGGCGCGGCTTTTAATCAGCACCAACTGTGCCCCGATGACCAGAAAATCGACCAGTTGCTCGATGCGGTTCTCTTTTAATTCGGCGACTTGCTCGAGGTATTGGGCGGTTACTTTGGCCAGCGACACGGCCGTGATATCCAACTCACTGCGCTCAATCAGATGCAACAACAAATCCAGCGGCCCCGAAAAAACGGGCAACTCGATTTGCTGGGGGCGTAAAATCTGGGGAGCAGTCATAGGGGGGTGGGTGCGAGGTGCGAAGGGCGACGTTTGGAGCCTATCGCTGATTGAGCTTGTCGCTGGCTGAGCCTGTCGAAGCCCACTCATCGCTCAGCACTCGTTACTCTTCCAACTCTTCTCTAGGGCGCATAATGCAGTAGACAAACCCGTTCATCTGAATCAAATCTGTCGTTTCGTACGCTTGGCCGAGGGCGTTTAACACGGCCGGGGGGAAAAACTGCGCCCGCAAAATGACCGTGTCAAACTCCTGATTGTATAACATCGCCGTCATCTCGCTCGTGTCCAGCACGCCCGCCAGATCCAAATTGCGCAGTTGGGTCGGGTTGGTCACCACCTCGCGCCCAGCATATAGGTTAAAGCCAGCTTCTTCGCTAAAGGCGGGCGTGTTACCCTCCAAAATTTTGCGTGAGATGAGAATGCCAGCGGCCGTGTCCTCGAGCGTCGGCGGGCGACCCAGCGAAATAAAGGCGCGGTCTACGTAGGGAATCGCTTCGGCGGGGCGGGGCGCGGAGCAGGAGGTTTGCGGCGGTTTAATCGTTTCCGTCGGGTAACCGAGGGTGCGGGCGACCGTTTGCAGGGCGGGGGTGTGGGTTGGCAAATGGAACATTTTGTTGGCCTGCCACAAAAACAGCACGGGAATTGCCACCATGAGCATACTCTGGGCAGAAATGGGGTTGCGCCATAGCTCCACATCGCTCCAGTGCAGGAGCCGTCCGAGGGCGATACCCGTTAAAATAATGCTGGCGGCCACGGCCGTGACAAAATAACTCTCTCCCGCGCCCCACGTGCCCGCCGTGACGCTGTTCGCCACCGTAATCACAAACCAAATCGCATAGGCCGACAGCCGTTCAAAATAAAGCTGATAAAAGGCAAACAGCAGGGCGATGACCGTGATGACCGTGTGTAAATCAAACCATTGTCGATAAAGCATGATGGCTTGGTCGCGGATAAACTCGTTCAAATTGGCGGCAATGGTGTTGAGCCACCATTGCCCGCCTGTCGCCCAGTTTAACCACACAAAAATGGCTAAGGTCACGGCCGTGAACGGAATCGCCCATTTAATTGACCGCTTCCAATCCCGCAAAAAGAGGAAGATAAAGACGGCGGCCACAGTGGCATACGCCAGTTGCTTCGTGTAGCCAGCTAGCAGGAGCAAGGCCATCACCCCTAGCATGCCCCAATTATTGTGCTTACTCGACTGTTCCTCACGGTCAACCACTATCGTGAGCAACACGACCGCCATTACCTCAAACATGACCATGAACAGGTGCTGGCGAAACAATGGCCCGACGTGATAAACGTAGTTGCTGGCAAAATAGGTGAGTGCCCCCAGCCCCGTTAGCCACCAATATTTTTTGCCCACTTCGCGGTGGATAGCGTAACCAATGACCACGGCCGTGAGAATCGTGCCCAAATAAGCTACCAGCCGCCCCGTCCAATAATGCGGCCCAAACGCCCAAATTAGCGGCACAATCGCCAAATGATACACGGGCGGATAGTTAGAGGCATAAAATGGATAGACGTTGCTGTCTCGATAAGGCCACTGCCCTTGGCTGAGCATGATGGTGTCCACCAGCTCAAACCCTTCCCCTTGGTCATAATCAAACGGAAATTGAAACAGGGCAAAAGCATAGACGTTGTACACATAAAAATAGCCCACAAACACCAGCAGGGTGAGGGCAATCAGGGCGTAGGCGATATAGCGGGTGATACGGTCAGCTTTGGTCATAGGGCATCAGGGTTGCAAGGTGCAAGGTGCAAGGTGCAAGGTGCAAGGTGCAAGGTGCAGGGTGTCTGTATTCTGTGTCTTGAGGCGGCCACTTAGCGCGGAGCGCACTCATCGCTCGTCGCTCATCGCTCAGCACTGTTTTTATGCTGGACGGTTGCCGAGCGGGATAAGGGTCAGGCCAAGCAGGAAGAAGGCGGCGGTGACGAGCAGGGCGGCGCGTTGGGTGGGGCCAATGCCTTGGTGTTCCCCTGCTTGCAGTAAATCCACAGAAAGGACGGCTACAAAACCGAGCAGTCCCATCCCCGACATTATTAGACCCATCATGCGTTTGGTTATCATCGTGCGTTCCTTATCTCTCTCTATCTTTGCACTTTTTGTAGACGGCTTCGTCGTGACCTGCGGTCACGACTCACTGGAAGGGGGGATTTTTTCGTTGGGGCGGCCGCCCCAACGAAAAAATCC
>JBGTIZ010000452.1:0-12106 GCA_041745395.1 Promineifilaceae bacterium (SeqCode)
GCAACAGCGGTTTTTGCCCTTTGGGGAAAGGCGCACATGGGCGGGGGAAGAGAATGCCCCGTGGCAAAACCGAGGCTACACAGGCCATTTGCACAACGACGAAATCGGGTTAATCTACATGAATGCGCGGTACTATGTGCCCAGCATAGGCCGCTTTGCCAGCGCGGACACCATTGTCCCCGACCCGACCAACCCGCAACAGTTCAACCGGTACGCCTACGTCCTCAACAACCCTCTCCGCTTCACTGACCCGACGGGGCACTGTGCTGGAACTCAAGGCGATCCTAGTTCGTCGCTTTATGATGAACAGTGTTGGAATTATTTAGAGAATGAATTTTGCCAAGGAATTGACTGTGGTGAGGCAGGCTGGAGTCGGTATATCTCCATGTCAGGTAGTGGGATTTGGCAAAAAAATGATTTGTACATTGTCCGAGAAGCATTGTTAGCGACCAAGGGAGCACTTACAACTTTAGGCATGAGTAATTGGCAAGGGGTTATGGGAGAGGTAAATATTTATAAAAGAGCAAATTCTACTTATAATGCACAAGCTGGTAAAGACAGTTATGGTAATTCAGGAATTATGATAGATATTTATTCTGGATTACTGGGAAGTTCTAATTCTAACATTGTTAAAATTCATAGTGTTATTCATGAGATTGGTCATGTTATTGATTTCTCCCTTTCCAATACCATGAATGCTACAGAACTTGCACTGGGGGGGGCTTATCAAGGCATCGCTAATTCACATCAAACTTGCTTTCGGGCGTATGCGTGTAATGATTCAAGAGAAACGTGGGCTGATGCCTTTGCGATATTTGCCTTAAATACGGCAGGTGCAGAATTAAGCAATTGGAACATGTCCATATTCATAAACGAAACGTTGGTTGCGGCACAACCAGCAGGGTTTTTGTCTCAATCTGGTACAAATTGGTGGGGATCCCCCAATGGTTACTATATGGATGATCAAGAAATATATGCCATGACAACAGATGTAGGAAGTGTGCTATCTTCATACAGGTGACACGAAAATGAGTAATGAAGCTCGACGACATAGATTAAGAAATTTGCTGTTATTAGTAACAGTATCTCTGCTCCTTGTGAGTGCTTGCTATCTTGCAAATATTCTCACTGATTCTTACCGAACTTGGATCATTATTAATCAAGAGTTGAAGCGTTCACAAATGAATTGGCTGACGGCGAATCCTCCTGCAATTGAAATCTACTATCTAGATCACACACCCTATATTCTATTCCTTGAAAGCCCATTTGCTGATGAGAGAAGCGGAACAGTTGTGCAAAAGTGTATTTTTGCAACAGTTTTTTATATTACACCGTCAGATACGATCGAATATAAATTTGTGATTTTACATGATGAACAATTCAATAAGACGCGCTTATTACTGTCGGAGCGGAGTACCTACAGTAACCCATTGCCTAGAACTAGATGTGTTTACCCTGCTGTCACCGAATGAGTTGTGACGTCTCTTCCTTTCATAAGTTCTGAGGACATGTTGATAATCTCTATTATGCAGGAAGATAATATACACGATTGGTAAGGACACTTACTCCCCACGCAATCAATCCGAATCGAGCAGAATCTCTACCTCCCCCGTCATGCCGGCACGAATGACCTGCTCCGCCTCGGCCAATTCGGTTAGGGCGATGACGAGGGGCACCACGGCCGTGTTTTCCTCCTCACCCAACCCCCCTTGCACCCCACCATCCATTTGCTGAGGCGCGGAATCCATGATGGCCGTGTGCAACCACTCCCCCTCAGAAAATGACTTGCTCTGATTAGCCAACCACGGCCGTGTATTTCCCCACCCCAACCAAACCCCCTTGCCCCCCCATCCACTTGCTGAAGCGCGGAACCACCACAAAAATGACACGTTTTGATGTCCACCCAAGCGGCGGGGAAGTGCGCATCCAGAGGGCGACTTATTTCTTGAGGGGACACGGCCGTGGTTTTGCACGTCACGGGGGATGTGACTGACCAAAATGGGACATACTACATTTTGGGCGACCACCTAGGCAGTGCCAACACCTTGGTGAAGGATGGGGACGTGGTGTCGCAACAGCGGTTCTTGCCCCTTCGGCAAGCTCTGGGCAGGCCTTTGGCGGCTCGCGCACAGCGCCGGGGGCAGACACCACCCCGTGGCAAAACCGAGGCTACACAGGCCATTTGCACAACGACGAAATCGGGTTAATCTACATGAATGCGCGGTACTATGTGCCCAGCATAGGCCGATTTGCCAGCGCGGACACCATTGTCCCCGACCCCACCAACCCGCAATCCATGAACCGCTTTAGCTATGTGCGGAACAACCCTCTCAAATTCATTGACCCTACAGGGCATTACGAATGTCATGCCAATAACATTTGTGTAGATTCTGTTACATCAACATGGATTCCTACGAGACCTCCAAAGGTGACGCGGCTGTGGATTAATCCAGATGATGTCACAGCAATTCAATTGTCTGGAAACACTAACTTTGCATTTAATTTAGGCACTAACAATTCAGGCTTGGATACGATCCCTAGCTATTCTTATAGCCAAGGGTTTCATGGCGGTTTGGATGCATTGGCTACACCCGGAACAACAGTAGTTGCTGGTATTCATGGCACAGTAGCATGGGTTTCAGACTGGGTAGCTTATACACCACGTTACATTGTCATCAGAATTGCCCAATATACTTACATGTTAATAGGGCATTTATCCGCAGTCGAGCCTTCAAAACTGGTTGCAGGTGACCGAGTTAATCCTAACACGATTGTTGGAATTGTTGGAGATGTAGCAGGTGATGGTGATCATATTCATGTTGAATTTTGGACGGGTAAGGGACAAACAGTATCGACTAATAGGATGATTGAACCGCCTTACCAATACCTGTCCCCAGAAGTAAAGCAACAATTTTTAGCATTAGCACAGAACATGAGTGAATTGGATAGTAGAATCACTTTTCATCAACGCTCAGATGAACAGTGGTCATCTCGTGATGATCAACCAAGGTTGAAATATCATGGTTCGAATTTGAATGTGGGTCAGCCAGGTTACGATAATCCTTGGGATTAATAGAGGTGGAAAAATGCGACGAACAATTCTTCAAATCATCTTTGTATATTTTTGTATGGTACTCGTGGCCTGCACAGTAATGGAGAATAGTGACCCACACCCACAGACTGCTCCATTTGCCATGATAACACCCTCGCCGTCAGTGACAGCAACATTATTGCCATCAGCAACAATCACGCCATCGTCAACAGCAACTTTCACTCCAACCGCCACCGATGTTCTCGAACTTGATAAGGCTACTATAGTTTTGACACCTAGGTTAATTGCGGCCATCCAGCTTGATCCCCAGCGAGACAATCCGTTACCCGAAAATGTCTGGTGGTCGGAAGACAGCCAGATCCTGTATTTCCAAGAGATTCAAACAGAGCAAGCTTGGGCCTACGATATCACAACAGGTATCTCAACCACTATTCCCTATGTATCTCGCTCATTTCATGAAGTGGCACCAACCATTGAGACAACCTTACCAGACGATGCGTACCTCTTGAGCTTATCTCCTAGCAGGCAGTATATACTTTACCAAATGCCGTTACCTGAACCTATCCCTTTTTTAGGATCTCCCGTAGCCACGAAGCAGGAATATCCCCCATATCAGTACGAATTGTGGCTTCGGCATGACGGGGAAGATACGCTGTTAGGTCTGGTAGATTTTAGTTTTGGTTTGCTGGCACCACCCATTTGGTCTGCTAATGAAAATGCGGCTATTGTCAATACGGCAGGCGCCCCTGGTGTACCCAACATATATAATAGTTGGCTGATAGATATGAATGCCTTATCAGTGGGGCGTTTAGATACACCATGGGAAGGCAATGTTTATTTTTACAGTGTACGTGACTTATCGGCCGATGGGAATTTACTGCTGGTGCGGGCGGACACGAACTACTTTTATAATAGAGAGACTGGAGAACAATGGCCTATACTAGGTGTGGACACAGATCGGATTATCTTAATTGGAACGGAAGAATCACCGAGTTGTTTAGTATCTGAATTGGAATTTTCAGATACAATTTTAAGAAGTCGTATATGGCATTGCCAGCCTGCAAGGGGGAAAAGCAGTATTATTGCCATTATTGAGGGGCAAACCAGTCAAAGTGTTATTTCACCTGACCGTAAATTCATCGCTTTTACGGTATCTAATCAATTCGCTGGTGGTGAATATAAAGGTATTTCACCAGGCATTTGGTTGGTACCTTTGCCATAGCTATTGATTTGGTACAGGAATTCTGTTGTTGTTGGGATAATAACGACTTAGGAAATGCCAGTCTAATAACGACAACAGGCGGGACAATTCCTTCCGTTGCGGCAGGTTCGGATTTGTTGAGCTACTAGCCAACCACGGCCGTGTGTTCCCCCCCCCAATCAAACCCTCTTGCGCCCTACCATCCATTTGCGGAGGCGTGGAACCCCCACGGCCAAAGGCTCATAGCTCACAGCTTTCCATCCCTATTGAGTCCCAGCCCGAAAGCATGTTGCGCGGCGGTTTGGGAATCGGGCACGCGCACCATGGGCACGCCGTGAGCGGCCACTTGGGCGGCGATTTCATCCACGGCCGTGTCTCGTGCCTCAGCCGTCACATCCCGAATATAGACAGCCAAAATGCGCCCCGGATAGTCAGCAACTATTTGCTGATAAATCTCGGGGTCTTTTTGTCCACTATCCCCCATCAGCACAAAGGGCAGATGGGGATAAGCGTCTAGCAGGCGGCTAATGTATCCTTTTTTGTGCGACTCATGGCTGGCGATAAGCAATTGGTCGGGCGTAAAGCCATAATCTTGCAGAAAAAGGGGGCCGCGGGGCATCTCGTGCAGGTCAAAAAATTCGGTCAGCATGTCGTACAGGTTCCACGGACTGCTGGAGACGTAAAATAGGGGGTTGAGGTCGGCAGGGCCATCGGCGGCGCATCCCGCTTGCAGGGCGCGATAGAGGTCGGCCACGTCGGGAAAGGGGGTGCGGGTGTGGGCGTTGTACAGGAGCATGAGGCTGACCGCCTTGAGTAGATTGGTCGCTTCGCTGACCAGCACCGTGTCGTCTATGTCGCTGATGATGCCAAACTCGGCTGTGGGATGGGGCACAAACAGATCAACCACGGCCGTGGACGTTTCGGCGACTTTTTCAGCGGACAAAAGCGGTGCGTCGAGCAGTTCCACCGTGAACTGATGCCACCCGGGCTGGTTGTCCTGCTCTATTTCCAGCGCAAAATACCCTTCATGGTTCGTTGTGGCGTACCAAACTTGCTCCCCTTGCGTGAAGCGGAGCTGTGCTCCTTTGATTTCGTTGGAGTTAGCGTGCAGATAGACGGTAAACAGATTGTGCAGACGAGAGGCGTCGGCGTCTGTTTGCTGTTGCAGGCGGTCTTCGAGGACACGGCCGTGTAAAAAAGAGCGCACGGCCGTGCCAAAGCCCATATAGGGCTGAATCATAACCGACTGCCGATACCCCACGCGCTGGCGCAACGCCTCTTGCAGGTGGTCAAAATCGGTTTCAAGGCTGTGAATAAAGCGAGAGAGAAACATCGTTGAATGAATAATGAATAAGGCGTAATGAATAAAGGGGTCGCTTTGCGGCTCGGCTCCTCTTGCTCTCCCCCTCTCTTACTCTCTTCCTCTAGACCGAAAGCGCGGGCACAATCATCCAAAACAGGGCGTACAGATTCAGGCCGATGAGGCCGAGGGCGAGGCTGAGGGGGAGGAACACGGCCGTGGGAGGGTACTTCGTGTAGAGCGGACGGAGATACACATTACAGCCCACGGCCACGCCGAGGCTGATGGGAATGAGTGAGGCGAATAGATACCGCGCTTGGTGTTGCACATAGCTCAGGTTGTACAGCAGATAAAGCATGATGTTGAGCAGGAGCAGGCTGGTCATGGCGATAAAAATCGGCATTTTGCCCGCCAGCGTTTCTTGGCGATAGGTGGTCGCATTGCTGTCTCGCCGCGCAAACAGCCGCGCCAATTCCCACACGTGCCCCAACAAAATCAGAAAAGTGAACAAAAATAAAACGGCGTAAACCCAGCGCGGCATGGGCACGGCCATCCAGCCAAATTGCCCCCAAAAGCTTTGAAAAGTGGTTTGGACAAACGCATTGAGCAGGTAGGCGGGGCCATAGTCAGCCAGCCACACGGCCGTGGTTGGTTGCCCCACCACCACCGCATCATGCGCCACAATGCCCAGAAAGTCGGGCCAGCCATAAACCAGCAAATTACGCACCCACCACAGGGAGCCAATCAGCCCCGCCGGCACAAACACCAGCAAATTACTGCGCACCAACAGTTGCCAACGCCGCTCTGGTTGCCAGATGTAATGATAAAATAGCACCAAGAAGATGACGGGAGCCATGAGGTAGGCGGTCACTTTGGTTAGGAAAGCCAGCCCCAGCACAATGCCCAGCAGAAGCAGGATTTGGGCGTGTTGCGTTTGCCGAATCACGGCCGTGGGGCGATACGTCACCAATAGCCACAGCATGATGGCAATCCACAGCGCGGCCAAAACATCGTTGTTGACGCTGGACATCATGGCCACGTTTTGCGGCAAAAACGCCCAAAAGCTGGCCGCCGTCAGGGCTAAATGTGCCCGCCCATCAAACGTATGCCACGCCACCATGTACACCGCAATCAGCGTCACCGAGCTAAGCAGGACGGAGAAGAGGCGCAATGCGAGCAAACTGCCGCCGCTCAGCCAATAAATGGGGGTTTGTATGATGTAGAACAGGGGCGGCTGGTAATTTTCGTAGCGAAAGGAGTCGAGATTATATTGGGGGTCAAAGCGACTGCTGATGACTTCGCTAAAATAAGCTTGGTCGTAGTCGCCGGGCGTCATCACGGGGAAGGTGCCTTCGGCCAGTTGCTTGACATAATTATAATGGGCGGGTTCGTCGGGCGTTTGCCACTGGGGGGTAAAAACGGCAAACAGGCAGGCAATGATCAGATAACTGAGCCACAGTAGGGGAAACAAACGATTTTGGCGGAGGGAGGTGTGTTGCAGGCTCATAGGGGTTGAGCCGTAAGTTTTTAGCCATAAGCCGCAAGCGAGTTACTGGCTTACGGCTTAAAGCTTATCGCTTACAGCTTCCTCACTGTGCTAAGCGGGCTAACTCTTGAGCGGCCGTGTCGTCGTCGAGCTTTTTGAAGAGGGGGGCGGGCGGGGGCAGTTGGCGTTGGGCGGGAATTTCGGTGCGTGACCAAGAGCCACGCACGGCCGTGTTATCCACCTCATACGTCAGCGCCATATGTGTCCGATTGGCTTCACTAAACTCTTTAACCACCTGTTGCCCAAACAGCGAGCCGCTCTCCCCCACCATCTCGTGCAGTTGCTGGCTGGTGAAGGGCAAAACGGGCGCAAACAGCACTTTTAAGCCGTTAATCGCTTGCAGAGCCACATAAAGGGAGCGTCCAGTGGCTACCAAATCTGTTTTGGCGGTGCGCCACGGGCTGGTTTCCTCCAGATATTGATTGACCAGCGTCGAGAGGCGTAGCGTCTCTTGGAGCGCGGCGCGGAATTTGCACCCATCATACAACGCGCCAACCGTCTCGAACCCAGCACCAATCTCAGCCAGTAAGGCTTCATCTTGACTCGTGAGCGGGCCGGGTTCGGGCACAACGCCGTCAAAATACCGCTTAATCATGTTCAACACGCGGTTGGTCAGATTGCCCCAGTTGGCGACCAGTTCGCTGTTGTTGCGGGTGACAAACCCTTCCCAACTCCAGTCGCTGTCGCGGGTTTCGGGCATCACGGCCGTGAGATAATAGCGCAAGGGATCGGGGTCATACCGCTCCAGCGCGTCCAGCATCCACACGCCCCAGTTCATGCTACCGCTAATTTTGCGCCCCTCCATGTTCATAAACTCATTGGCGGGCACGTCATACGGCAAATTTAGTCGCTGACTTTCGTCCGTCTCGCGGATGCGCCGCGCACCCAAAAGCTGGGCGGGCCAAATAATCGTGTGAAAAGGAATGTTGTCCTTGCCGATGAAATAAACGGTGCGAGCATTGTCCGCGTACCACCATTTTTTCCACGCCTCTGGCTCGCCGACGTTGTGCGCCCACTCTATCGTGGCCGATAAATAACCAATCACCGCCTCGAACCAGACGTACAGCACTTTGTGGTCATACCCCTCTATCGGCACGGGAATGCCCCAATCCATGTCGCGCGTGACGGCTCTGCCGATTAGCCCCTCGTCCAAAATCCAGTTTTTGGTGAAGTTGAGCACGTGCGACCGCCAATGCCCTTTGTCGTCCGCCTGAATCCACGTTTCTAAGCCGTCTTTGGCGATGGCGGGTAAATCAATGAAGAAATGCTCGGTGTCGCGCATTTCTAGGGCACTGTCATCTGTTTTGCTACGGGGATTGACCAATTGCGCCGCGCTTTCAAAGAGGGTGTTGCAATTGTCGCACTGGTCGCCACGCGCCCGCTCATAGCCGCAGTTGGGACAGGTTCCTTCGACATATCGGTCGGGCAGAAATTTCGCGGCCGTGGGGGAGTACATCTGCGGGGTGACTTTGCTGTACAGATAGCCGTTTTCTTTTAGAGCCAGAAAAATCTCTTGCGAGACGGCGAAATGGTTCTCGGTGTCGGTGTGGGTGAAGAGGTCGTAGGTTAGCCCCAGCCCTTGGAAGAGTTGCAGAAAACGGCCGTGGAAATAATCGAAAACTTCGGGCACGCTGACGCCCATCTCCTCAGCCTTGACGGTGACGGGCGTCCCGTGGCTATCGGAGCCAGAGACCATCAGCACCTTGTTGCCTGCCAAACGTTGATAACGGGCGTAAATGTCGGCGGGCAGGTAGGAGCCGGTCACGTTGCCTTGGTGTATATCTGCGTTGGCATAAGGCCAAGCGACGCAGACCAAAATATGTTCTGGTGTCATGCTATTTCTCTTCACGCTGGGGTGTTGGTTGGTGAGCAGAGCTGAGTTCACTGCAAAAAGGTCAAATTCACCGCGGAGGACGCGGAAAGCGCGGAGATTTTCTCGAGGCGTTTTTTCTCTCTGCGTCCTCCGCGCTCTCTGCGGTTAGCTTTTTTCAGTAGGCTCAGAGCTTTTTACTCTTCTCGTCTCTTTTTTCTAAAGGTCGAGGTCGTCGTCGAGGTCGTCGTCGAGGTCGTCGTCTTCGTCGTCCAAGTCGTCTTCATCTTCTAGCTCTACGCTGTCTTCGACATACTCGGTTAACGCTTCGGCTAGCAGTTCAAAGTCATCTTCGCTGATGGGCAAATAGGTTTCTGGGTCATCGAGCATCGTTTTAAATTTAGGCTGGCTTTCTAGCTCCACGCTGTCTAGCCAGACGGCTTGCTGATGATTGACGGCAAAGGCGTCTATGTCAATGGGGAAAACGTTGACGCGACTTTCTTCAAATTCTAGCTCCACAAAATTTTTGGCATCCATCTCCTGTGGGTCGTCGGTGACGGTCGCCACAGCAAAGAATGCTTTGGATTTGACGGAGTAATAGATAAAGCGGTCGCCAATGTTAATGGGGGGGGCTTGCCGACTAGAGGGTGTCGCGAGGGCGCGGATAATGGTGGGGGTTAGGTTTTCATCGGTAATGGCCCCAACCGCTTTGATAAAGTGTTGCACGGTAGGGGCGGCAGAGCGGCGTTGACGGGTGGTATTACTACTTTCAACGTCGGCCTTTATGTTTTCCCAAATGCGCTCTTGAATGCCGATGCGTAATTCGGCTTCCGTGCCATCTTCGTAGCGCACGGTCATCTTGTCACCCCCCTTGTCGAGGACGGTGTATGAACCTTTGCGATTAGCGTATTGTCCGCCAACTTCAAACATCTTGCTTCTCCATGTGAGATTTGAATAATGACAAAGAATCTTTAGGTAGCGTTCAGCGTTTCAGCCAGTCAGCAGTTTAGCTTGTTTTTCTCGACACTGTTTGGTCATATTCTGGAGACTGAGCGGCCTAACGCAGGCTGTTGTGAGCTGAAAAATTAAGTTTGGTACGCAGTTTAGCTAGGTAGCTGACTGGCTGAAATGCTGACTAGCTGAATGCTTACGTTTTCTTAACGTAGCTGGGTAAATTCGGTTTGGTTCCAGTGGAAGATAGCCCAATCGCCTGCTTCGTTTTGCAGGATGATGTCGAGTAGGCCATCGCCATTGTAATCACGGCCGTGTTGTAATGTCCAGTGCGTTTCAATAGTACCACGGCCGTGGAGCGGGGTGCGCCACAAAACCGTTTGCCGCGAGCTATCTAAAACCACAATCTGCGTCAGGTGCGGGTAGCCAGGTGCGCCCTGAATCAAGACCAGCAACTCCTCTTGTTTATCCCCCGTCACGTCTGCCAGTTGCCAAGAGAGGCGACGCGCTGGGTTTTGCTGGAGCCATTGCCTCTGCAATCTGTCGAGCGTGCGCGGGCTGGCTTGTTGCACGGCCGTGTGGAGCATTGTCAGATCACTTTGGGCGGTCGGCTGGGTCGCGCCTTGCATCGCCACTGGTAAACGGGGAGCCTGCACGGCTGGGTCGTCAGGATAGATAAAGCGTATTTGGTCACCATTAGACACGGCCGTGTCGTTACAGCCCACCGTCAGCGATGAATCTATGCGACTGCTGGCGATGCCAATAGTCGCACTACTGCCGTTCGGGTTGGTCTGCGTGGCGACTTGGTTATACAAGAAGACAATGTCGTTACTGCCTTCAAACAGATGCACCGCAAAAGAGACGGTATCAGCAGGGTTATTGGCGAGGGGCACGTCAGCCCATTCCATGATGATAACGCGGTTGGGTGCTTCTCCGACTAGCTCGCCCCGCAGGTAGCCTTCAAAAACAAGGTCTAAATCATCCCAATAAGGGGCGATGAGTTCGCCACTACTGCCGGGCAGACAGATGTTGTCGGCCAGAGGCTGGTCGTTGTCGTCCCCCATGCGCAACACACCGTTGACGTGGGCTTGCATGACGGTATAGGTTTGTCCGTAAAAGGTAAAGGGGAAGGGGAGTTCGAGGGCTATGTAGCCGTCATCTTCATATAAAAAGGTGTCGAACAGTGCCCCTTGGTAGGGGATATTGCCGCTGGTGTCGCAGGTGTAACCAAAGAAATCGGGGCCTGGACACACGGCCGTGCGTGAATCCGTGCCCCCCGCATAGACACGCCACGCGCCCCAGCCCAAAGCCAGCAAAAGTAGCACCAGTAATATGACCAACAGCAGTCGTCTCATATGCGGGAGTTTAACGGATGGTCACGAGGAGGGCAAGCGGTAGAATGGATTTTTCGTCCTTTTGGCAGGACATTTATGGGTTCAATGAACCATTGTTTGAGCTAGACAGGCCACGTCCAGAGAAAAGCTACCTGACACATGACACGTGAAACATGACACCATTATTTACTGGGTCGTGTTCCAAGTCTCATCCACGATTTGGCCTCGTTCGCCCAGCCGCCCGATTTCAAGGCCGTTAATCGTGACAAACAGCCCCGCCCCATTGCCGCTCAGCAACTCCAAACTGTCTTGCGCAATCCAGTTAAAGGCATCACCACGTCGCGCTTGCCCTTCGTAAACGGTGATGCCGTCCACGGCCACGCGCATCCAAGTCCGTTCGGTGACATCAAGTTGCAGGTCAATGACTTCCAAGGTGCTGGGCAAGGGGATACGCGTGGAAGTGGGCAGAGCGCCTTCTACCACGGCCGTGGAGCCATTGGTGCGCATGGTCGAGGTAATTTGTTGCGTGCTGGTAAGCACCGTGCCTGGTTCACCCAGAAGTAACACGCTGGACGCATCTTCTTCATTCTCGGCCGTGGTCAGTAGCTCTGTGCGTACCGACTCACTAATGCTTTCGCTTGAAAAAGGATTATTGGGGGTAGAAAAAAAGAACCGCCAGCTAATCAGCGCAATGGCTATAACCAAAGCGATGATAATCAGGCGATTGATCCACGGTGAATCACCATCAGACCCATTGCCCACTTCAGCGTTGACATGGGTAAAAAATGTGCCCATTTCTGGTTCTGGCAGATTAGTTAGGTTCAAATAGGGCAGATTGGTTTGCTTTTCTGGCGGGGGTATAACGGGCGGAGCCGGGCGTTGCTGGCGTATGACCTCATACCGCTCTAATAG
>JBGTIZ010000453.1:0-4802 GCA_041745395.1 Promineifilaceae bacterium (SeqCode)
CCCCCCCCACCCCCAAAAAAACACCCTTTAGAATGGCCGAGCCGCCGCTTGGACTTTAAGAAAATAATTCGGTAAAAGATTTTGCCCTCTGTGCTGGTAAATAGTCCGTGCCACTTGCGACCACGCAAAATACTTAACATAAAATCAAATCGCCCTTTCAGGGCTATATCGTTTTGGGAATTAGCTACCCAGGGCGTTGCCCTGGGCTGGGCATAGGTTGCGCCGTTGGCGCTGGTAACGGTTATTAAAGCCCCAAAGGGGCATGCCACCATAGCCTAGGGCAACGCCCTAGGAACCTGCCATATAAAAACCACCAGCCCCGAAGGGGCGGCTTAAGCTACCTAGAGAGGTCGCGTTGTAGATGTAGATGCGGGGGGTAGCTTGTGGTTTGACGACGAGGCTTTGGCGACACAATTTTTTACCCGATTTATTTCTCAACTTGTAACAGGCGGCGAGGCGTGTGCCCGCTGTAGCTGTAAAGGTAACTTGAACCATGCCCACTTCTCACTGCATTTATGGCGGGTCACTCAGCGTTCGGCAGGCGCACTGGACGCCCGTGCCAGCAACTGGGTCTGCAAGATAACTTGGCGCCCAGCGCGTTCGGGGTCGGCGATGCGCTGGAGCAGGAGTTCGGTGGCGGTGCGGCCGATTTCGGTGGTGGGCTGAGCCACGAGGGTGATGGGCGGCTGAACCAGTTCAGACCACGTGGTTTCGTCAAAACCAACGAGAGCGATGTCTTGGGGGATGCGGAGGCCGCGTTCGCGGATAGCCATAAGTGCCCCGGCGGTGAGCAGGCTGTTGCTGGTAAAAATGGCGTCGGGTGGCTCTTGCTCATTGTCGAGCAAGGCCAGCGTAGCCAGCCGCCCCATTTCGATGCGAGGCGGAACAAAGCGCATGAGCGCGGGCTGAACAGCCACGCCCAAGGCTTGATGCGCCTCCTCCAAACCTTGCCGCCTCTGCCGCCCCGTTGTGCTGGATTCCCCCACAATAGCGGCAATGCGCCGATATCCATTCTCGAGTAAATGTGTGCCTAATTCCCGCCCGGCGGCCACGTTGTCAATCAGCACCATGTCCACATTTTCGACATGCGGGTCGCTGATTTGGCGGTCAATGACGACCGTGGGAATGTGGATATGTAGGTCGGCGAATCGCTCCGCGCTGTGCCGCGTAGGGGAAAAAATTAGCCCCGCGACATGCTCATCCTGCATCAAATTGAGATAGAGCGCCTCTTTGGCGGGGTCTTCGTCGGTGTTGCACAGAAAAACGCTGTATCCTTGCCTGTGGGCCGTATCTTCGACGGCGCGGCTAATGGCTGTAAAAAATGGGTTGCGAATATCGGAGACGAGTAGGCCGAGGGTGCTTGATTTTTGGGAGCGTAAACTGCGGGCAACGAGGTTGGGGCGATAATCTAATTTTTTGACAGCCGCCCAGACCCGCTCTTGTAGTTCGGGGGATACATGAGGTTTGTCGGCTAAAACCCGCGACACGGTGGCGGTGGATACGCCCGCCTCAGCCGCGACATCTTTGATGCTTGTCATAAATCCTCTTTGGTGGCGCGATGGGTGTGTATCACTCAGTGCTCGTTACGCATCGTTCAGCACTTTTTTTGTATTGGTCACTAATTGCTCAGACAAGAAATCGTAGCTCGACACGCCTCGCCGCCTGCGGCCACGCCGAAGCATTTATCGCTTCTGGAAAGCGACACAAGGACATCTGTTTTAGCAAGCCGTAACCAATACAGTTCAGCACTTTATTACCCATTGTAATCGTTTTCAGGCGTGTACTCCAGTTCATTCATCAGGATTTGGGCGTGTCATTTGTCATATTGGGGCAAGTAATTGGGGGAAATTTCTGGTCACGGCCGTGTAAAAGATTTATTATCATACTGTTGCCCAGCAACCACCCTTCAAACCCACCAACGCATTACCGACCGACCACACCAACCACACAAAAGGAAAAACAATCAATGAAAATAGCTGTTCTCTCCACCAAACCAGAACTGTACAGCACGCGCCGCCTGACCGAGGCCATAGAGAGCGCGGGGCATGAAAGCATAGTTATTAACCCACTTCTGTGTTACATGAACATCACCTCCAGCAAACCCAGCATTCATTATGAAGGGCGGGAGCTAGAGCCAATCGACGCCATTATTCCGCGCATTGGGGCGTCCGTGACCTATTACGGCTTGGCCGTGGTGCGTCAATTCGAGATGATGAACGTGTATAGCGTCAATGAATCGGTCGCTATTTCCCGCGCTCGGGACAAATTACGCAGTTTGCAACTGCTTTCACGCAAGGGGTTGGGTCTGCCCGTGACTGGTTTTTCTAACACGGTAGACGACACGGATGACCTGATTAACATGGTGGGGGGCGCACCGCTTATTATCAAACTGCTAGAGGGCACGCAGGGCGTGGGCGTGGTTTTGGCAGAAACGCGCAACGCGGCGCAGAGCGTCATTGAAGCGTTTCGGGGGCTGGACATTAACGTGCTGGTGCAAGAGTTTATTGCAGAAGCAGATGGCTCGGATATTCGCTGTTTTGTGGTAGGGAATAAAGTAGTGGGGGCGATGTTGCGTAAGGGTGGGGAGGGGGAGTTCCGCTCGAATTTACATCGCGGGGGCACGGCCGTGAAAGTACGCATTACGCCCGAAGAAAGAGCCACGGCCGTGAAAGCGGCCCAAATCATGGGCTTAAACGTAGCGGGAGTTGATTTGCTTCGCTCGAAGCGCGGGCCGCTCATCATGGAGGTCAATTCCTCGCCAGGGCTGGAAGGGATTGAGGCGGCCACGGGCACAGATGTGGCCGGGCAGGTGGTGGCGTTTGTGGTGCAAAATGCTCGGCCGGGCCACACACGGACACGGGGGAAGGGGTGAGTGTATTGCACGATACAGTCGGCTGAATAAACGGTGCTATTCTTGTAAGGCGATTCGTAAGATTACAATAATTGCCAACTTCAAGGAATAGTTATCATGGCCGCAGAACAGCAGTTTAATATTTCGCGTCGTCGTTTTTTGCAGGGGATGGGTGTGGGCACGGCCGTGGGTTTGGCCAAAATCGCGGGCGTGTCCACGCTCACCGCCCAGCCCACAGCCACACCTGCCCCGCCTCTCTTCGATTTCGATGACGAACCCCGCGCCGCTAGCAACCTGCCCGTTCCTCCCCTCGCCGTTATCGCTCTTAATCGGCTCGGTTTTGGTCCCCGCCCTGAGGACGTTGCCGCCTTCAATGCCCTCGGCGCAACGGATGATGAGCGGCTCGAAGCGTATGTAGACCAACAGCTCACGCCCCACAATATCCCCGACACAGCCCTCGAGACGCGTCTCGCCCAAGCGAACTTCACCACCCTGCACAAAAGCCTGACGGAACAATGGCAAGAGCATCGCGTTGATGATTGGTACACGCGCACCATGCCCGTCCGCGAAACGGAACGCGCCGCTTTTATACGAGCCGTCTATAGCCAACGCCAGCTACAAGAAGTTTTGGCGGACTTTTGGCACAATCATTTTAATGTCACGGCGTGGGTGTGGCATATCGCGCCCGTCTTCGTGCATTATGACCAAGAGGTGATTCGGCCGCACATGCTGGGGAATTTTCGGGAGATGCTCACGGCCGTGGTGCAAAGCCCGGCCATGCTCTACTACCTCAACAACACCGACAACACCCGCGCCGGCCCCAACGAAAACCTCGCCCGCGAGCTAATTGAACTCCACACCCTCGGTGCCGAAAACTACTTGGGCGTTATGGATCCCGACACCGTTCAGCGTGACAGCGAAAGCCGCCCTGTAGGCTATGTGGATGAGGATGTCTATGAAGCCACGCGCTGTCTGACGGGTTGGACAATTAATCAGACTGATGGCTCCTTTCTTTATCGTGATGAAGACCACGACCGTTTCCGCAAAATTGTGCTGGGTCGCCGTTTCCCGCCAGACCAAGCCCCGCTCCAAGATGGGCATGATTTACTCGACTTGTTAGCTTATCATCCCGGCACGGCGCGGCATATCTGCCGCAAATTGTGCCGCCGTTTCATCGCCGACCGCCCCCCCGAAAGTTTGGTGCAATCCGCCGCCGCTCTATTTATTGACCACCAGCAAAGCCCAGACCAACTGCGCCGCGTCCTGCGCCACATCATCCTCTCTGATGAATTCAAAGCGACTTGGGGGCAAAAAACAAAACGTCCTTTTGAAAGTATCGTCAGTGCGCTCCGCGCCACGAATGCAGATTGGACGTTTCGGGTGGATGATAGTGATACCAATAACTTTTTTTGGGAATATCAGCACACGGGTCAACCGCTTTATAATTGGCCAGCCCCAGATGGTTACCCAGAGGTAGCGGCGGCGTGGCAAGGCACAAACGCGCTGGTGATGCGTTGGCGGCTTATCAATTGGCTGGTGAATGAGCAGGATGGGGAGGGGCGTTACTATCTGGATTTGGTGGGACAAACGCCGGAAAATCAAACCACGGCCGTGCTTCTTACCAATTACTGGTGCAACCGCATCTTTGGCTACACCATAGACGGCCGCACCCGCAGTCACATTCGTCAATTTATGCAACAGGATGCGGAGCCAGACACCCCGCTCGACATCGTGAACAATGGCAACATGATGCGCCGCTTCCAAATGATGGTCGCCATTATCATGCAGACCCCCGAATTCAACACCCGCTAGTCAAGCGAGATTGGACCACTCTTGTTGAGGCTTAAAAATTTAATTCGGTATTAGCGGCTTCGTCGTGGCCTGCGGCCACGACTCGCCAGAAAGAGGGTATTTTTTTCGTTTGGGCGAAAGCCCAAACGTAAAAAATACC
>JBGTIZ010000454.1:0-5155 GCA_041745395.1 Promineifilaceae bacterium (SeqCode)
ATATAAGGCTCGCCTGCCCGCCGGTCAATGCCCATCACCAAAATATTAGTCCGCCGATTTGGCTCCAGCGTGGGCAAAATAAGCGGCTCGCTCCGCGCCACGACCTCGGTCAACACGGCCGGGGGCAGGTTCTCTTCGCCGCTGTTGCCAAACAGCGCATTCAGGTCAAGCAGGTCAACTTGCCCTGGGTTGCTATCAAGCGGATTGAGCGGTCGATCCCAATAGGCCGCCGCTGTTAGGTAGGCAAAGGAGGAGACAGACACGGCCGTGAGTACAAACGCGACCACCAAAGCCGAACTCAGCCAGCGCGGCAAAACCGCAGGCTTCCCCTTAACGGAGGATTTAGTGGTGGATGGCATTATTTTTTTCACAGATGACACAACAAACTCCTTATAGAGGAACGAGTAACGAGTAACGAGCGACGAGTAAAACGTCTGCTGGCCAATGACACCTAAGGCAACAACCTCAATTATAAACAAACACGTCGCCTACAAACCCACGCCCCCCACACCGCTCAAACTACGTTTAACATACAAAAAAAGCTGTAAGCCATAAGCCTCTCTTTCTCTCCTTTTCTCGCCCTCCCCCTACTCCCCTTCTCTACCCGCATGTGCCTCTGGATGCTCCCTATCAAACCCCCACGTTCGCGCCACCAAATAAAGCGGACGACCCTTCACTTCATCATAAATGCGTCCCAAATATTCGCCAATAATACCGAGTGAAATCAGTTGCACCCCGCCCAAAAAGAGGACGGCCACCAGCGTGGTCGCCTGTCCCAGCAACGCTTCTGAGGGAGTCAGGAGGCGTAAAACAATGACCAACACAATCGAAATCAGGGCAATGACGGCAATGATAAAACCGAGATAGGTAGCAAGTTGCAAGGGCACATAGGAAAAGCTGGTAATCGCATTCAGCGCAAATTTGAGCATGGGGCGCAATGTGCCAAATTTGGACTCGCCCGCGAAACGGGGGTCTCGGTTATAAAAAACACCAACTTGTTTGAATCCCACCCACGGAACCATGCCGCGCAAAAATCGGTTGCGCTCTCGCATAGATGTCAAGGACTCGACCACGCGCCTATCCATGAGTCGAAAATCGCCCGTGTCGAGCGGAATTTGCACACTGGTAATGCGATGAATGAGCCGATAAAACATTTTGGCCGTGAATTTTTTGAACCACGTTTCCCCGGCGCGGGTTTGACGCACGCCGTAGACGACATCGTACCCTTCGCGCCACTTCTCGAGCATGTCCAGAATGACTTCGGGCGGGTCTTGCAGGTCGGCGTCAATCAAGACGACCGCACGGCCGTGGGCATGATCTAACCCAGCCGTGACCGCCTCTTGAAAGCCAAAATTGCGGGAAAAACTCAGCCCCCGCACCCGCTCATCCTGAGCGTGCAACTGACCAATCATCTCGGTCGAACGGTCCCGACTGCCATCATCAACCAGCACCAGTTCCCAGCTAATATCGGCCCCATCCAGCACCTCACTCACCCGCCGATACAGCTCGGGCAACACTTCTTCTTCATTAAAAACGGGAGCAATCACAGATAAAGTAAGCATAGGGGGAATGAGTAATGAGTAATTAACAATGAGCAAAGTGTCATGTTTCACGTGTTTTTTTGCGGAAGGTGGCCTGTCTCGCTAAGGCACAGAGGAGCAAAGAGGAAATTTCTCGAGAAAAACGCCGCGTTCTCCACCGTTTGTTTGCACTTTTAGCAATGGATGACACATGACCAAATAATCCGAAATCAAAAATCCAAAATGATCTGGGCGTGTAGGCCGACATGGTCGGAAGGGTAGAGGGTGCGGTCGCGGGTGTCGGGGGTGCGGAAGGCCAACACGGCCGTGTTCACCCGCACATTGGGCGATACCAACAGATAATCCAGACAGCCCGCCCACTCTGACCACGGCCGATGCACCGTTGTCGGCCACGTCGCTAATGGCTCACGGCCGTGGACACGCTCAAACGCCGAGTGATACCTCTGCTTGAAGTAACGCACCGCCAAACCAGTCGGTACCTCACTCAAATCCCCGCCAATCACCTGATACAACGCCTGTCCCGGTTCACTCAACCAGCTAAACAAGCGCATCGCCTGTCGTTCCCGCATCTCGGCCAGCTTGCGCGACGGCCGAAAATAAGTGCTAATAAAATCAATGGTGTGCCCTGAAGGCACCTCCACATTGGCTCGCAAAGCGACATAACCACCATACCCCAAGTTAAGCGCATCCACCGTGACCACGGGCAAATGGCTCAAAATCGCCACCCCTTCAAAGTTGCCCTGCCACCAATGCCGGCGCCGGTGCATAAAAATTTGGTAATACGTCGCCCCCAAGCGGGCATTTAACTGCCGCACCAACCACCAGCCCTGCCCCGCCGTCACGTTTATCTGTTGCAAGGCAATCAAATCGGGTTGCAACGCCAGCAATTCAGACACAATGAGATGGCGACGGCGAAGCCATTGCGGCTGGGAAGCACCTACGTTGAAAGTCACCACGCGGAGAGGTTCCATAATGGGAGCGGGTCACGTTTTAGGCGTCAGGCGTTCACACCTGAACGCATTTAATCCAGCTCAATGTCCGTCGTGCCCACGGCAATCGCTTTTTGTAAAGTTTGCTCGCCAGTGTGCAGGGTGAGGGTGAAAGGCACGGCCGTGGTTACGCGCACCTGTTGCCCATTGGTCAACAATTCCAGCGACTCATTCATGCCCAGCGGATAATTCTTCACCCCCAGCCACGCCCCATCCGGCGGGGCCGGCAAACGCAAATGCCACATCACCCGCTTCTGCGGCCAATCCGTCATAATCCCCAGTACATCTTCCAACAAAATCGAAATGGGGGTAAGAGCCGTCCAGCCCGTAAAATCACGCCGCGCATTCGCCCCCGGCCACGCCGTCTCGGGCGTGTAATAATCCCAAAACGTCTCCGAATTTTGGTACACCGTCGCCACGCGCTCCAGATGATTATGCGCAATTTGGTAAGCAAGCGCGTGCTGTTCCACCGTGCGCAACCCTTTCAGCACGGCAAAATTAAGCGGCGGCCACACCCCGCCGCGCCACATCTGCCCATTGTCCCGATTATAGCCAGTGCTATCGGCCGAAATGCTGGGCAAAAGGTGGCCGCGCCGAAACGCTTCAGGGTCACGCAAATGACGCAGGAATGACTCCAGCCGCTTGGCCGGAATCAACGCCTTATCCAGCAAACCCCAATACGCGCTGAGGCTTTTGACCTCGCTGAAGCCGTTTTGAGACGAACGGTCTTGGTAAAAGCGGCTGTCACTATTCCAAAGGCTCAAATTGATTTCGTTGTGCAACTGGGCACGATCGGTAGCCAGCGCGTCTGCTATTTTTTTCTGGCCGAGGGTCATGGCAATTTGTTGCAAGGCGTAAACGTTGACGACCGCCTGCATCGAAGCGTCTACCCATGACCAATGTTGATGATGATGTTCGCCACCCGGCACGCGGATTTGGTTGTCCATGCCTGAGCTGGCACAGGTGGCCCAGTAAAGGCCGCTGGGCCAGGTGCGGTTGGCTCGATACCAGCTATAAAGAGCCAGCAGGGGGGAAAACACGGCCGTGAGCCGTTCTTCATCCCCCGATAGGCGATAATACCGCCACTCTGCCCAGGCTAACACATTCGGCCCGGTGCTGTCGGGGTGAAAGGCGTCGCTCAGATGCAAGGCCGCATCCGCGTTGAGCACTCGTCCGATAAACCCATCTTGCGCCTGCTGAGCATAAAAATTGTCCAGCATGGTGATAAAGTTAAACGCCCGTCGCCCATACGCACCAAACTGGGTCATCAAAGCGGTGTCCCACATATAGAGCCGCTGGTCACCAGTCACGTTGAGATAGGGGGCGGGCAGGCCACTCACGGCCGTGGGGCGGCTCAGTTTGCTCCACACCATTTCCCAAGCGTGCCAATACATTTTGGTCCAGATGGGCTGGTGGGGCAGAACGGGTTCGGGCAAACTTACCCGCGCTTCATCAAAGCTGGGCCAAGTGGCAAAGGGAGACACGGCCGTACTGCGGAACAGGTTTTGTTCCACGGCCGTGGTCATCGGATAAGTAAACAAATCAGTCATGACAATGAGTAATGAATAATGAGCAATGAACAAAGGGGCGCATTGTTCAGGGTTCAGGGGCAAGAAATGTCACTCTAACACGCACCTTGCATCTTGCACCATGCTTTATTTCCGCACCCACAACTCAGCCACGCCGGCTAGCCGCAGGGTTTGGTCACTGATAGAGATAACGCGCAAATTATACTGAATGTAGGCGTTCGTGCTGAGTCGCCCCGTCCAGCGCATCGAATCAGCTTGGGCCAAATAAGGATACCCGGCCGTGTTGCCCAGCCGCGCCCCTTGCGATTCCAAGCCGTCATAAGTCAGCACCGTACCGGGAATTCTCTCCCCCACAGGCACAGTCATGTCCACAATCAACTCGGGAAACTGATGCCAGTTGGTCACATCTTGCGGCAATTCTGCTTCGATGGGCATGGGGTTCAGCACGGTCAAATTAACGGTTCCCACGGCCAGCATATCCCCCAGTAACTGGGGCGAAAGGCGCAAATCAAAGTCACCAAACACGCCCGCGTGCAAAATCCCTTGCCAACGAAAAGAATCGCCCGCGCTTTTGGTCGCTCGCTGTCCATCAATTTCTACTTCATAAAGGCGATCGCGGGGGCCAATATAAACCAGCTTGGTGCCGGGAACCGTCTCGCCCGCGTTGAGTACTTGGCGGTAGGAAATGGTCTGGAAGGTGATGTAGTCGCGGGAGATGTCGTTACGGGAGGACACGGCCGTGGTATCCTCCCCCGCACCATTCCCCTGCCACCACTGGGTCAGCAACCCCTCCCGCTCAGGAATGGCGCCACAGGCCAGCAAGGGTAACAACAAAAAGGTCAGCAAAATGATGAGGTGGGAGCGACTAAGGCGCATGATTTTCTCCTGTAACTTAACTATTACACGCTCGTAGTAACGGCTTTGGACTTTAAGCAAACAATTCGGTAATCGAGTAAAAAGTCAAAGATAAGAAGTAAAAAGTGGTTGGCGTGCCAGCCGAGGTCTGTCAGACAGACGCGACTTCTCACTTTTCACTTTTTGGCATGGCTCAGAAATCCCTTCAAAGTTACCTTTACACTTCCGCTTCGTCGTGGCC
>JBGTIZ010000455.1:0-7475 GCA_041745395.1 Promineifilaceae bacterium (SeqCode)
CACCCTTCGGCAACGATGTGCCCGTTTTGTCCGCAAAACCTTATCATTTTCCAAATGTGATGAGTTCCACGAAATTGCTCTAAAGCTCTTTCTACATGAATACAATTTAGGCCTCATCAGTTAGAAATTAACCACTACCAAGCTGTTGTACAAAATCTTCCAAAATTCCCGGGTCATTATTATTCGGCATCAGCCACAGCCCCACGACGATTTCATGCTTTTCCAGATAAAGAGTGGTCACTGTGCCTGTTGCCGCTGGTTGTGCGGGCAGGTCAATTTGTCCAATTTGCGCCAAGTGGTGTTTGATGGCTTGCCAACGCGCCGCCACATCCTCATCACTATCCAACACAATCGCCACGCGCTGGAGGTCTGTATTATTCAAGCGAATGGGTAAACTGCGGAGCAGATGGGGCAGGCCACCCGCTTCCTGTAAAAAGAGTGTCGAAGCATCGGGAGGACGCGGGCTATGGATCGCTTTTTTACAAGCGAGGCCATGCTGATCAAGCAAATGCCCAATGAAATGTAAATCGTCCTTGCCCTCAACCAAAACAAGATAATTGTGGCTCCCCATTTAGCGCACCTCGATAGCTTGCTCGGTGGCAACGCTTAAGGCGTCTTCATCAAGGGGCACAGCCACAATATCACCCTGTCGCCGCTCTAGGCGGATGAGCAGACCTTCTTCTTCATGCTGATTGGCTATCTCTTGAAAGGTGTTGATGCAGTCGTTGCTATGGGTGGTGGCAAACACTTGGACGTTTAGCTTTTGGGCTTGGTCAAAGATAATTTGCCACAGGGTATGTTGCACGGAGTAATGGAGGCCGCTTTCGATTTCGTCAATCAGGAGTAGGCCGTTGGCACTGTTGACCAGAGCGAGAATAATGGCAAAGAGACGAGTTGCCCCTTCGCCCAAACTACGCAGGGGGATGGGGGTCTCGGTGTGGCGCAATTTCACGGCCGTGAGTTCATTTTCACCCAGCTCTGGATTGTTGATTATTCCCAAATCCTCTACATCAGACATAATTGTCTGCAATGCCTTAATGACAACCTGCTTGAGCGGTGTCAGGGCGATGCGTCCCCACAATTGCTTGACCAACTGCTCATCCAAACTGGTAGCAGAGACAAAAATGATGTGTAAAGGCATGATGCTATTCTGAACAGGGCGATTGATGTTGAATTCATCATTTGCTTTTTGTCCACGATAGGCGATGGTCAAGATTGGGCTAAATTGGAGCGATGTGGGGAAAACTTCATCTCTCTCACCCTGAAAAAACTCACTAGAACCCATGTCGCTCATATATTGGAATTGCACAGTTAGCTGATTATGAATGTCCTGTGAACCTATCACAAATTCCTGTTTTTGCTGACTTAAATCGGGACGACCTGCGAAGAGATAGCGGAGAGATTGAATTTTGCGCTCAGATGTTTGCGGGGACGTTGTGCCTTCTTCTCTCGCCTCTAGAATGGTCCATATCGTTTGATGGTTGCGCCGCGCAAAGAGATGTAAAGCTTCCAGAATGGTGCTTTTACCCACGCTATTCTTGCCCACGAGCAGATTCACCCGCGCCAGCGTGGGAATTTCGAGGTGGCGTATCAGGCGAAAATTTTCGATGAGCAGAGAATCAAGCGGCAATTGGTTCATGATGAGGTTTGCAAAAGGTGGCGGGTCGCGCTTAGGAGCTGTTGCACATGGTCGTCGGTTATCCAGTAATGGGTGACGGCGCGCAGGCGGCGGTTGTCGTAACTGCCGAGCTTAATGTGGTGGTCATCCCAGAGGCGTTGGGCAAATTGGGTGGGGGTAAGGGGCGCGTCGGGGGTGAGTTCAAAGAAGACCATGTTGGTTTGCACCACGGCCGTGTCTAAAACCACTCCTTCAATCTGCGCCAACCCTTCTGCCAAAATTTTTGCTCGGCGATGGTCTTCACCCAGCCGCAGACGCATCTCCCGCAGAGCAATGAGACCCGCCGCCGCTAAAATACCCGCTTGGCGCATCCCGCCGCCCACGATTTTGCGATAGCGACGTGCTTGGGCGATAAACGGCTGTGAGCCAACCAAAACGGAGCCAACGGGGGCACACAGCCCCTTGCTCAGGCAAATGCTGACCGAATCCACATGCTGGGTAATTTCTTGCGGGTCAATATTGAGCGCGGTGGTGGCGTTAAAAAGACGCGCCCCATCGAGATGTAAGCGCAAACCATGTTTGTCCGCCACTTGGCGCAGGTCGGCAAAATAGGCGGGGGGAATGGCCGCCCCGTTATTGCCGCCCGAGCTGTTTTCGGTGCTAATGAGCGTGGTGCGCGGCAGGTGGGGGTTATCAGGCTTGATGCTGGCCTCGACTTGGGCAACGTCCAGCCGGCCGATGCTGTCGGTGGGCAGGGGACAATAGACCAAACTGCCCAGCACGCTGGCCCCGCCCGCTTCCCAGACGAAAGTATGGCTGTCTTGCCCCATAATGACTTCGTCGCCGCGCTGGGTGTGGCTGAGCAGGGCGAGCAGGTTGCCTTGGGTGCCACTACTGACAAATAACCCATCTTCGTAACCAAGCAACGCGGCCGTGGCGGCTTCGAGTTCGTTAACGGTGGGGTCTTCTTTATATACATCATCGCCAACGCTGGCCTCGGCCATAGCTTGACGCATGGCGGCCGTGGGCCAGGTGACGGTATCGGAGCGAAAATCTATAGTATCCATGAGTGAAGTTTACGTAAACTTGGGCGGTAGGGCAAGCATGAGGGAGTAAGAGAGTAAGGGAGTGGGAGAGTAAGGGCATGGCGTCTCGGCTATAGACCGCACACTCATCGCTGGGCTTACTGAAAAAAGGTCGATTTTACCACAGAGGGCGCAGAGAGCGCGGAGATTTTCTCGAGAAGACCCGCCCATTTTCTTCCTTCTGCCCTCTGCCTTCTTCCCTTTAATCGTGAATCGTCTCTGTATCGGGGTCGTAGTAGTCGGCAAAAGTGGTGTCGGTCAGGGCGACCCAGCCTACAAGGCCATTATCTTGGTCGGTTGCGGAGGGTGTGGCGATGACTTCGACAAGGGCGCAGAGAATGTTGTGGTTGTTCTGGGTGACGGTGTCGGTCAGCAAGAGGAGCTTGGTTCCGTGGCTCAGGCGGGTGAGGTAGGCGTCACTATTGTAGGCTGGTTCGTGCCCATACACGGCCGTGCCAAAACCAGCCGTCACCAATCCTTTCGGGAAGCTGGGCGGCTGGCTAATTTGTGGGGGCGGCTGATACGCTTCATAGTGAGCAGACAGACGAACCGTTTCTTGGCGGAGGGCGTCGAGGTCAAAGGCGTTGATTTGGGAGCGAAAGTAGGGAGCGATGCTGAGGGTATTTAATTTGAGCCACACGGCCGTGCCAAAATTAGTCACCTCGCTCAGGGGGTCAAACAAAACCTGCGCAGGCACAATCAATAACCCAAAATCATTTTGAATGGGTTTCAAATCCAGCAGTTGGACTACCGCGCCGTGCGCCACGCGACCATAATAAAGCGCGTCTACATATTGCCCGGCTCGACCATACACCGCTTCCCCATGCGGATTAACCACTTCAGCCAGCCATAATTCGTGCGGCGTATGGCGCGGCCGTGGGGGATGCAGGTTTGTTTTGGGAAACGGTTTGTCCTTGCGGTCTGGTGCGTCTAGCTGTGACAGATAGGGGGCGGTGAGCCAGAATAACAGCAGGTAGCTCCCAATGGCGCCGCTGATGCCCCACCAAAAGCGGCCGCGCATGGTGAATAACAGAAAGATGGCTAGGCTAAGGCCAAACATGACCAGAACCAGAATTGTTTGGGCAACGGTGCGTTTGTGCATGTGGTTTTTGTGGGGGTATTCGCCAAAATAGCGTGAAAGGTGTGAGCGATTGTCCACGGCCGTGGGTATACTGCTACAAATCGGTCACCCCGCTAACACACTTGAGGGTTGAGCCTGTTAGAGCTTGTTTTTTGACCTTGGACAGCATCTTCTCAAAAATCCGTGGTGGAAACCCCCGGCACTCAGCGGGAGTTAACTAATCGCTCTAGATAAAAAGTGCCGGGGGAGGAATCTCCCCCTATATTTTGGGAAGATACCTTGGACAAAGCTTCAGATCACGGATTTATGGATAAGTGGTTACCATTTTACAAGATATAGACCATAAACGTGGCATAATGACCTACAGAAATAGCATTTCTGTCTGGCCAAAGGCCAAGAACGTACTTGGTACACCCAACACCCACATTTAGTAAGCGGTCATTTTTAACATAGCGATTTGCAAAACAGGTGACGCAAGGCATTAACTAAAACAGATAAATTGGTGAACGGTTGAACTGGTGAATGTTTAACCGAGGCGTTCCCATGACGCGCCATTAACCGTTCAACAATTCGGCAATTCAGCAATTCAGCAATTCTGATTGCTAAACACCTATATATTTTTTGACCGGTTACTTAGTAAGCAGGTATCCTATGCACGGCATTGTCTCCATGTTAGATGAACTAAATAGCAACAAATATCAACAACTTGTGCGCGACCTGTTGCGCGACCTCGGCCTGCCTTTATCAACCGCGCCCCACCCCCACCTTTCCTATCACATTAGCGACACATATCAAACAGAGCAACTTTTGCCCCTTCTCGAGCAAATTACGTGGCAAATGGAGCCGTTTGTCTTGCAGGTGAGCGGCCTCGGTGTGTTCACGGGGCCAGAACCTGTCGTGTACGCTTCTATCGTGCGCTCGCGCCAATTAACCAAACTGCATGAAACGCTGTGGGAATTGGCCGACCCTGTGTGCCCTAATCCGAGTAAACTATATCACCCCGATAATTGGATGCCCCATGTCACTTTGCTAGACGGGCACAATTTGGCCTTTCGGTTATCATATGTGGTAGATTGGCTCAATAAACATGATTTTCAGCACCAACTGTTCATTGATAATTTGACCTTTTGGGCAGAGGGTGCGGAGCCAACTGTATTTCCATTTGGACAATGAGCAATTGGCAATTGGCAATTAGCAATTAGCAATTAGCAATTTTTAAGGAGAACGCCATGACGATTCACATTCGCGTTTGGTCTGATTTTGTTTGACCGTGGTGCTACCTCGTCTCCTCCAGTTTGGAGAAGCTCAAGCAGTCACATGATGTAACGGTTGGGTGGTATGCGTATGAATTACGCCCACCTGGTTCGCCACCGATTTCCCCCGCTTATTTGGAGCGCATCAAAGAAACACGGCCGCGTATGGAAGCAATGGCACGGGAGGAATATGACTTAGAAATTAACGTCGGCCCCTTTGGTATTAGCAGTCGGGCGGCGTTGATTGGGGCAAAATATGCGGAGGCGCAAGGCATGGGGGAAGCGTATAACGTGGCGGTGTTGCGGGCGTATTGGCAAGATGCGCGGGATATTAGCGACACGGCCGTATTAACCGCCATCGCCGCCGAAGTCGGCCTCGACCCCGACGAATACCTCGCCGCCCTCGACGACTCGCAATGGACAGAAGCGGTTCTGGCCGATGTAGAGCAAGCCGTTAACTACGGGCTGAGCGGCGTCCCCGCTCTGATTATCGCCGACAAATATCTCATCTCGGGCGCCCAGCCCTACCTCGCGCTGGCAGAGGCGGTGGAAGAGATTGGTCGGCGGGAAGGGGAGAGCAGTTAGAAGCGAAAAGTAAAAAGTGAAAAGTGAGAAGTAGCCCATGCTACTTTTCTAGTTCTATCGGATTTTGTGTCTGACCTCATTTTGCCATCGTTCTAATCGGATTTTTTACATTTTTGGGCGCATTTGCGCCAGTAGAATCTACAAAATGCCACACAGAAGGCCATATATGGGTTATTTTCGTTATCAACCCCTAGATATGGGATAACCCAAATGGGTTATTTTTCAGACACAAAATCCGATTGAACCAGCTACTTTTCACTTTTCACTTTTTACTTCTAACTTCTCACTCAAAGCCTCTGGCTTCCCTTCAATGACAAATACCGGTTAATCACGGCAATAGACAGCTCATTGGCGGGTACGTCGAGGGTGAGGACGCCGTGGCGGCGGAGCGTGTCGAGGGCGACTTGGCGTTCGTCGATTAACTGCTGAGCGGCGGCTTGTTGATACACCTCGGCCGTGTTGGTTGGTTTTTGGCGGGACACGGCCGTGATGTCTGGGTCGCTAATCGTCACCACCAGCGGCAAACTCCGCTTCGCCAGCAGGCTGACATGCTGAATAAGCTCATCCATCCCCTGCCCCCCACTCAAATCCGTAAAAATCAAAATCAGGGCGCGTTTGCGCTGTTTACGCGCCAGATAAGCCAGCCCCCGCCGATAGCTCGGCTCCACTGGTTGTGCCTCCACTCGATACAGTAGCTCCAGCATTTTATAGAATTGGCCGCGCCCTTGGGCAGGGGAGAGCATCGTTTGCACCTCGTCCGCAAAGGTCAGCAGGCCGATTTTATCGCCCATACCCGTGGCTACATAGCCCAAGAGCAGAGCGGCGTTAATCACATAGTCCAGCTTGGCCATATCGGCCACGGGGCTTTGCATCATGCGACCCACATCCAGCACGGCCATGATGTTTTGACTGCGCTCCGTTTGGTATTCGACAGTGACGGGGCGGTGGCGACGGGCGGTCGCTTTCCAGTTGATGCGCCGAAATTCGTCGTCGGGCGTGTATTCGCGCAGGCGTTCAAATTCGGAGCCTTGCCCAAAGAGGCGGGCGGTGCGTAGCCCTAGCTCTTGGAGCCGATTTTGGCGCAGGAGCAGGTCGTAGCGGCGCACGCTGAGCAGGTTGGGGTACACCTTGACAGAGGCCACGGCCGTGATTGTGCCTTGTCGCGTCCACAGTTGCAGGGGGCCTTGCCAACGGAGATGCACATCCCCAAATGTATAATCGCCGCGCCGCCGAGGGCGCACATGGTAGCTGGTTTGCCACGGTTCACGGCCGTGGAGGTGCGTCTCGAATAGCGGCTCGGCCACGCCAAACGGGTCGGGCGGTTCGTCACGCACCCAGAGGTGGGTGGTGCGGGCGTCCCGCTGGCTAACGGTTAGGGTGATGGGGTTGTCGGCTCCGAGGCTGAGTTTGCTGTCGTGCTGGCGGGTTGCTTGAAAACGGCTGATGTCGCGGGCTTGGTACCGGTCGAGCAGGATGAGGACGCAGGCGAGGAGGAGATACACGGCCGTGGCCGCCCACAGCCACGGTGTAAAAGCGGTCAGGGCGATGAGCAGGGCGGCGGGTAGCAGGAGGAGGAAACCACGTAGGGTAAGCATTTTGGGGAAGAGGCAGAGGGAAAAAGGAAGAAGTCAGTTAGCGTAACAATTGCTTTGCAGACCGTTGGGTCGCTTAAATATGATCAGACTGTAACAGAATGAAAAGTGAAATGTAAAAGCAATACCTTCGCCAATTTATGGGTCTACAGGGGCATGAATTCCACCGAGAGTCATAATTTTGGCAAAAAATTGGTCGATTAATAATTCGTTCGGCGATTCTGGCAACAATTTTAATAGCTCAGCGCCATATTTGCGGCC
>JBGTIZ010000456.1:0-3425 GCA_041745395.1 Promineifilaceae bacterium (SeqCode)
AAAAATCAAGTTTGGTACGCAGTTTAGCTAGCTGACTGGCTGAACGCTTACAAATAAAAAAACGACCGCTATCAAAAAAGACGCGGCCGTGGTTAACATTCGTTTTAAGCGATAATGTACCGCAAGCAAAAACAGCTACACGAGAGCCAAGTTGCGGTTAATCTCAAGGGCAATCGCCTCTAACTGTAAAGATGTTTTAATCTGATACAGTTGTTGTACCACATCGCGCCATTTTTCATTGAGCGTATTGACGTTGGTGCGGCTCTGAATCACGTCGAAGCCATCTTCGCCGTCTGCACGATGCACTTCTCCAAAAAAGCCCTTCAAAATCCACATTAATTTTTCAAGCGCGGGCGCGGTGGTCACCATTTCACCCTCGAGATTTTTTGCTTCACGCGGCAGGTAGATAAGGATATCATTCAAGCTACTCAGCCGACTGCCTAAATCATTAGACACGGCCGTGAGTTGTTCTGGCATCCCTTCGACCTTTTGCGTCAGCAAGTCAAGACCCACCATAAACGGGATGACAAAATCAGCATCTTCTGGTTGAGGATAGCTATTATATTCGGCATAACAGTAATTAACGATGCGCATTACGCTGTTTTCTTCCATAAAGGGACTGGTTTCTAGCAAGTCGGCCGTGTCTTGCAACGCCAACCAGCGAGCGGGCGAGGCCACCAGCAGAATGCGGTCTACCTGCTCCATTAAATCCCCTAATTCGTGCATCATTTTGGCGGGCAAACCGAGAAGTACGTATTTGTATTTGCGCTGGAGCCGCTCCAAAATAAGATTGACATTGACTGCTGGGGCCAAACGCGGCATCCCCAGTGGCACAAAAATATCAAAGCCAGCCGGATGCTGATAAAAATCGTTCGACCCAAAGCCAAACTCATCGGGCAACTCATGTCCCTCAGGATACTCGGTGTACACGACTTTGCCTGGCTCAGTTTTGGCTAGTGACGTAGCCAGCGCACTGCCCAGCGTCGTGGCGCCTGCCCCTTTGTTCAGACCCATTACAAAATAAATGTTTTGCTCAGGCGAGGCGGGGATGAGTTTGTCAGTGGGGTTTTGTAGCCGCTGGGTCAAAATACGAGCTACCTCTAGCGCGGCGGGATGATAATCATTTAGGGTATCAATAAATGCTTTGTGCTGAATGCGGATAAGGTTGACTTGGGTCAGCGCGGTAATGGTGGCCGTGGCAATGTGCTGACCAGAAGAAAAGAGGCCGAATTCGCCAAAAATGTGGTCAGCATGAAAGTAGGAAATGACTTCTTCCCCACGACCGTCTGTGGCGAGACGGGTCACGCCCACCAAGCCGTTTTTCATAAAATAGATGTGTTCGTTGGGTGAGCCTTGTTCAAGAATGACATCGCCCCGTTCGTAATACTGGCTCTCGGCAATGTCCACGATAGGCTCTAGCTGGCTATCGGGCAAGCCTCGAAAAAGCGGCACTTTGGCTAAAAACAGTTTGTTATCTTGCTGTAGCTGTGTCCAAATAGCTGGAGGTAAGCTAGGGTCTAAAAGAGATTGGTCGTTGGCCGTCATAGCGCACCTCGATAGACAGCGGTTTGGTCACAAAGTTTGACGCTAAGATTTGAATTTGAGCAACGGTGGAAATCAATCATTATGGGTGGGGATTGGTAGGAGAAGAATGTCATGTGATTTAACTGAATTAAGCCATGACTGCTGGCTAAAGAGCATTGTTTTTTTGTGTGTGTCTCATTTACTATACTACCACAATGCGCGGCTGGTATAAAAAGAAAGATTTGTCTGTGGGCATGGCGGACTTTACGATAGAGTCAGGTGTCATGTGTCACCGTAAGCGTTCCGCTACTCATTCCGTTAACGCTTGCAGTTTAACACGTCCCTCTGTCAAAAAATCTGCCCAGATTGAACGCTCGTGTATATAAATGAAACGCTTGCATCGCCTGTATTAGGGCAAGGAAAACCGCATGAATCGTAGACGATTTTTTTGGTTACTGGCTTTTTGTATTGCATGGCTCCCCGCCGTGGCTGGGGGGCAAATAGAGATGGAGCAGGTCGGAGACACGGCCGTGGACAATATCGTGCTCACCGCCAGCCAAGACGCCTTCATCGCCTCCAACCTGCCCAACGAACGCATGGGCGTCACCAGCCCCACCGTGCTGGGGCTAGGCCATCGCCCAGACAACGGGGCGCAACGGGTTCTGCTTCAGTTTAATTTGAACAGTGTGCCTGCTGGGGCGGTCATTGTCGAGGCGGAGTTGGTTTTGTTCACGGCCGTGGGTATGCCCTCCCAAGACCCGCCGATGGGTGTCGAAATTCGCCCTTTGCGCGGGCCGTGGAGCGAGCAGTTGGTCACGTGGGGAAACTCGCCTGATCGAGGAAATGTACTGGGCAACGGGCAAATTCTGGTTGTAAAAGACGCCCAAAACAGCATAGACATCACCGCGCTCACGCAAGAATGGGTCAGCGGTGAGCTAGACAACCACGGGCTGGTTATCACGGGCGATGAAAACCCCGCCCAAACCCGCGTGCGTAACTTTTACTCGAAAGAAGACAACATGGCTCCTTCTGGTTTCTATCCCCGCCTCTTCATTACCTATAACGAAGATGCAACCCCGCCCACCATGACCATGAACCCCCTTCCTGAAACGGCGAGCGACCCTTTCATGGTTAGTTGGATGGGGGAAGATGACGAAAACGGCACGGGCATTGATTTTTACCAAATCGAGTATCGGCAAAATTTTGGGGAGTGGCAACTATGGCTAGAGGAAACAGAAGCCACTTCCGCCTTGTTTGATATTGGGGTCAGCGGTAGCTATTATGATTTTCGCGGCCGGGCCACGGACAGGGCGGGCAACGTCAGCCAGAATAGCAAGGAAGTACGCATTTTGTACGGCGTGCGTCCGCCCGTGTCTGCCATGAACCCGTTGCCCGCCATCATGACCGAATCCTCCTTCATCGTTTCGTGGCGCGAAGTGGACACGGGTGGTGGCCCACCTTTGCGCTATCGGCTCCATTTTCGGTTTAACAATGGGCCGTGGGAGGTGTGGCAAGATAATTTGACCCAGACCTCTATCACTATTTTCCCCAATCGAGGCGATGGTTTTTATTCGTATTCCGTACAAGCCATCAACAGTTTTAATGTGGAAGAGCCGTTCAAAGACTGGGCCCAAGCCAGCACGGCCGTGGATCGTGTCGCCCCCTTCCTAGAGCCGCAGGCAGTCTTACCCATTGTTTTGCGAAAGTAGCTAGAAAAAGGGAGTAAGAGAGCAAGGGAGCAAGAGAAGGTGTCGATTTCTCTTCCTCTCTTGCTCTCCCCCTCTCTTCCTCTTAGGGATTGTCTAAAAATAACTTCCTGATTTCGGCAAACGGTCACACGCCTCGCCGCCTGCGGCGGCTCGGCTATTCTAAAGGGTGTTTTTTTCGTTTGGGCGAACGCC
>JBGTIZ010000457.1:0-2150 GCA_041745395.1 Promineifilaceae bacterium (SeqCode)
GGAATTATGGGGGTTATGGGGGGTTTTGGCAATGGGAATGTGGGGCAAATGTGGGGGTTGGGAGGAGGGGAACACGGCCGTGTGAATTTTTCCCCCTATCTCTGGTATCATAGAGCCAAACAGACAATCAACCCCTCAGCAAGAGAGTGCGCCCATATGACCAAAAACATGCCGCCTATCCCCGAAATGAATAGCTACCAAGAAATCAGCGAGTTTTGGGACACCCACAGCTTGGCCGATTATTGGGATCAAACCGAACCCGCCGAGTTTCAGATTTCACTGAACGCACGAAGACGATATTTGAATTCGCAGGAGAATAATGATGACCAAACTAGCAACCATAACGATTGAACTGCCTGCCGAATTAGCCGCCCAATTAGCCACGGCCGAGCAAACATTCACGGCCGACATCCTCCAGCGCGGTCTACGCGACTTACGCATCGAACAAAGCCTAGCCCGCTATCGTGAAGGGGGCATTTCCTTCGGTGCCGCCGCCCACCTAGCGGGTTTAACCCAATCTGAATTGGCGCAACTTGCTTACGCCCGAGGCATGGAGCCACCTTTTAGCGACGAAACTTTAACTGAAGACCTTTTTATGTAAGGAATCCCAAATGAATAATGCCACCCTCGACCAAAAAAGAGAACAACTGCAACAACTATTACCTGATCTGCGCCAGCGGTACGGCGTGACCGAAATGTGGCTGTTTGGCTCCTACGTGCGGGGCGAACAAACCGCCGCAAGCGATCTCGATGTGCTGGTCTCCTTTGATAATGACAACCTCACCCTCATTCAGTTTATAGAGTTACAGCTAGAGTTGAGTGACAAGTTAGGCGTCAAAGTTGATTTAGTCGAACGTGAAGGCTTAAAGCCTTATATCGGGACACAAGTGATTCAGGAGATGGTCACGGTATGACGGGCAGAGCCTATCGAGATTATTTGCAAGACATTTTGTCCTATATCGAAAAAGCGCAGAGCTTCATGGGTGAGGCTGATTATCAAGCCTTTGCCCAAAACGCAATGCAAACCGAGGCAGTTATCCGTACACTTGAGATTATCGGCGAAGCAGTAAAGCATATTCCAGATGAAGAGCGTGAACGCTACCCTCATATCCCTTGGCGTGCTATCGCAGGGATGCGAGACAAACTCATTCATGGTTATTTTGTCGTGGACTTACGTCGTGTTTGGCAAACTGTCCAACAGGATTTAATGCCCTTGCATCAAGCTGTCTCGGAGATGCTGGCCGAAATTGAAGAAGAATAGCAACCACAGGCTCCTTACAGGAAACACCCCCATGAACCCCATTTCCCCCTACAAACCCCACAACAAAATCCGACTTGTCACGGCCGCGTCCCTTTTTGACGGCCATGATGCCGCCATCAACATCATGCGGCGCATCCTGCAAAGCTCTGGCGCAGAGGTGATCCACCTCGGGCATGACCGGAGTGTACAGGAGATTGTGACCACGGCCGTGCAAGAAGACGCCCAAGCCATCGCCGTCACAAGCTATCAGGGCGGCCACGTCGAATACTTCAAATATATGTATGACCTGCTCCACGAAAAAGGGTGCGGCCACATCAAGATTTTTGGTGGCGGCGGCGGCACCATTTTGCCCGAAGAGCTAGAGGAACTGCACGCCTACGGCATTACCCGGCTCTACGCGCCCGACGACGGCCGTGAGATGGGCTTGCAGGGCATGATTAACGACCTGCTCCAGCAGGCGGACTTTCCCACGGGCAACCTCGACGTGGAAAAGTGGCAAAAGGTGATTGATGAGGCGTATGGGGCGTGGGGTGCGCCGAGTGAGGGCAACACGGCCGTGTCCCTGCAACCCCACATCAAAAACTGGGTCACAGACCGCGCCCTTGGTCGGCTCATTTCGGCCGTGGAAAACAAGCCAGATTTAGTCGAACCCATTATGGATGTGGTGCATCAACGGCTGGAAGGACTAGCACACCCGCCCGTGCTGGGCATTACGGGCACGGGCGGCGCGGGCAAATCGTCGCTGGTGGATGAGTTGGTGCGCCGCTTTTTGCTTGATTTTGAGGACAAAACGCTGGCTGTGGTCAGTGTAGACCCATCCAAAAGGCGCACGGGAGGGGCGTTGCTGGGGGACAGGATTCGGATGAATAGTGTGTATGATACACACGGC
>JBGTIZ010000458.1:0-22075 GCA_041745395.1 Promineifilaceae bacterium (SeqCode)
GATTTTTTGTGTGAGTAATTTGTGACCAATACATAAAAATCAATTTTAGCGCAGGAAACGCGCATTTTTATCGAAAGAAACGTGGGTAAACCCCACCCAATCCCGAGCAACCAACTTCTTTACTCATCGCTCGTTACTATCGAGGAGTGACGAGATAGAGTTGGTTGTCTGCCGTGACGAAGATGCGGAGGGGATTTTCGGCGATGGCAAAATCGGTGGCGCGGGCGAAAAGCTCACGGCCGTGTTCGTCAGCCACGCGGTATTGAGCCAACATGGTTCCCCCCACGCTAAACTGGAGTAAACGCGCCGAACCGGAGTCTAACACAAAGAGGGAGGAGTTCAACCCTTGCCCGACCATTTTGACAACCTGAGGCGCGATGAGCGGCTGGTCTAGTCCACCACTCACTAAATCTGCTTCGGTCCACATGGGGCGACCGCTGGCGTAACGATGCAGACCCCCGTCCCCAAACAGCACGAGGACACTTCCGTCCTCTTGCACGATGTCGAAATCCACGGCCGTGGACAAATCAATCGACTCATCAAAGCGCACGGCCACATCATCACTCAAAATTTGCAGGTCATCCCCGCTCGGATAATACCGCCAAATCTGCCCGACAGACGCATCCAAAATATAAAGCCGCTCGTTAAACGTGTTGATGCGCGTGGGCACACGCCATGCGCTGGCTAAATCAAGCGGTATCGCCCGCCGATTTTCTAGTTCTGGGTAGAAAGAGAGCAGTGCGCCGCGTGTGTCTAAGACAGCCAGCCCAGCGGTGGTGACATTTGGCCCGCGTGACCGCCACATCATATCCTGCATTTGGCCCACAATGTGGCTCCCTACAGCCTGCCCACCAAACAAAACGCGGGTCGGTTCGGAATTAAAATTGCTGTAATTGGCGTCAGTTGCATACCGAAAAACCAGGTTGCGTGCTTCATCCAGAACGTAAATATCCCCGTCGCTGGCTTCACCCAAAACCACGGTCGTGAGTAAAGCCTCTTCCGCTAAAGCGGCCAGGGGGGTTGATTCCAGACGAGAAATTTTGTCTAGCCGGTCGAGAGCCAGCCGCGCCTCTTGGCGGAGCAGATTCACTTCGTTGTCAAAGGGGCGAATGCTATCTGCTTCGGCGGCGAGGAACAGGACTTGATTGTAGTAAGCGCGTTCGCCCGTTTCAGTCGGGGCGTCGGCGGCGAGCGTCAGCGTGTTGCGCATTTCGCGGCGCAGGCGGCTGAACTCGGCCACGTTGCCCTGCTGGAAGAAGACGCTGGTGAAAATAATAGCCACGATGATGGGAATAATAACCGCCACGGCCGTGGGAATGGCCCAATGGGTCGGGTCTTCTTCTGGGGCAGGGGCGGGGCGTAATTTACCCATCACGTCGGCTACGCCGTCAGCCAAACGAGCGGCTCCCACGGCCGTGTTGGCCGTCGCTTGCCGCACCCCATATTCAGCTTGGGCGCGTAACGGTTCGGCTATCACTTGGGTAAATCCGGCCGTGGCGGTCAAATTGCGGATAGGGCCACTGCTTTCGGGCAGTTCTAGCGGCGCGTCTTCTGTAAATTCGACCAGCAGACAGCGAGCGGATTGGTCTGTTGCCACGTCGCGCAGTTCGTCCAGCCCAATTTCGACTTCAGTATCGACCAAAACGGGATGAAACACGGCCGTGGGCATGTGCTGAAAACGGGGGTCAGCCAGCAACAGCATATCGCCCGACTGCAAGCGATAATGGTTAAATTCAAAATTTAGATTCGCGGAGCGACCCAGCGGAACAACTTTGCTTTTGGACGTTGTGGAGGCGGGCGAACTGGCTGGATTAGGCAACCGTTCCACCCCAAAATTGTGCCCCATAAAGGCCAGCGCGTGCCCCGCTTGGGCAAGAAACAACTCTCCCTGCACCAGAACGGCGGCCGTTAACGCGCCGTCTCGGCTGTGCCCTGTGTTGGCCACATTCCAGATGAGCAACTGCTGGTTGACCACCTGTAAGGTGCGGCGCAGGGCGGCCATGGTTGTGCCCGGATGCTGGTAAAAGGAGCGCACCGCTAGGGTGAGCAAATCTTGAAGGAGGGCATCTGGCTCGTCGTCGGGGGAGTTTTCGAGGCTGAGGAGCAGAAACAGGTAGTCGGCTTCACGACCACGAGCCGCATCTTTGGGAGCGGCTTGGGCGATGAGTCCGGGCACGGCCGTGTTCAGCTTTTCCGCGCCCGCCACCATATAAAGTTGCCCCGTAATTGCCTGTAATTCCATCCTGCGGTTGTCCTGTTGAAATCCGTAAGTCAATGAAGCCATAAATCAACAAATTTACCTGACTTTTCTGTTTATTCTACTCGGCTGAGTATAACACAGTTTGTCATAATGTGATGGTTTTCACGCTGACCTCACGACCATTTAGGGCAACTGGCTTTTGCGGAATTCGCGGGACAATTCATCAACCTGCGGGGTAAAACAAAGCTGTATTGGTCACGGATTGCTTGGACAAAGGATTAACCGCGGATCACGCGGAGAGCTTTTTATCGAGAATATCTCTCTGCTCTCTGCGTTCTTTGTGGTTTTATAATTCATGACCATTACATTTAAGCCTCTTCTTCGTGCTAATTCGTATCATTCGTGGCTAGCAACATAGCCCGACACAGCCAAACCAGAAGTTCCACTTTTCTCTGGCAGGCCATACGGTTCAACGGCCAAAAGTGGAACTTCTTCTCGAGTGCGTTAGTAATTACAACGTAAGACAAATTGCCCATATGTGACCATTATGTTACTATGAAGTCACCTATGAGCGTATCAAATGGTTCATTCAGGTGGAAGGCTCTGGCCGACCCAAAAAGAAGGCGCATTGTGCAATTATTACAGGCACAGCCGCTGACCACGGGAGATTTATGTCAACATTTTGATGTCTCGCGGTATGCCGTCATGAAACATTTGAAAGTGCTCGAAGAAGCGGGCATGGTCATGACCGAACGGCGCGGCCGTCAACGGTGGAACTTTCTCAATACATCGCCCTCACGGACGCCTCCCCGCTCTATGTCTACAACGCATGGGGCGACATCTCCGCCAGAAAACCCTAACCTGCTTGAGCTTGATTACGCTAGCTCCTTAGTAGAAAAAAATGCCGAGTTATTGACACGGCTCTCTTACACCCTTACCCTAGAAGCAGAACCCACGGCCGTGTTTCAGGCCATCACCCAACATATAAACAGTTGGTGGACATTACGCCAGTGGGCTAATTCCGAAGTGCGCTTAGAAGGCCACCCCGGTGGGCGACTCTACGAGCAGTTCGCCGTTCTGCCTGGTCAAGAGCAAACCAATGGCTTGCTTTACGGGTTTGTTACCCTGTGGCACGCGCCCCGCGCCTTCAAAATTCAAGGCTCGTTTGGCGCAGATGATGTAGACGCGACGGTACACGTTCAGCTACGACCAACAGACCTTGATAAAAATTGTCATTTACAATTAACGCAACAATTTTGGCGACAGCCAACACAGATTAGCCTAGCCGTTTTTGAGCAAAGCTGGGCAGAAATGTTGGAAACGATAAGCCGTAAGTTTTAAGCTGTAAACTTACGGATGTAAATATTTCTTTTTCTTACAAACAGCTTACGGCTTTATGGCTTATAGCTCAAAAAGTACATTAACAAATAGTGACTTCTGACAATCTGGATGCTTACATTTGGGCAAAGGAGATGTAGATGAAATTTCAGCAATGGCTTACAGAACAATCCAAACGGGAAGATTTCGTGGGGTCATTTGCCCGCGATATGGCTGATATTGAGTTGGGTAAGTTTGCCCACGGCCGTGGAGCCGATGAACATAAAAAATGGGCAAACGTGGTCACCCGACGCGGTAGCCTGCGACAAATTCGTGACTTTAACAGCGCGTGGTCAGAATTTATTGCCTACCAAGAAGAAGAAAGTGAGGAAGTATCTGCATGATCAACTCATTTTTTAACTACGGACGTGAACCAGACCTCGTGGGCATGTATATGCAGGAAGCCACGACGGCTAATCTATTGACGGGGGACGAAGAAAAGGTGCTAGCCGCACGCATCCAAGTTGGCGTGCAGGCGGTGGCGCGGTTGGAAAATGAACCTATCCCTTCCGCGGAAGCACGCCTTCAGCTTGAAGCGGATATGGCTGATGGGGAAGTGGCGCGTCAGCATTTTATTCACGCCAACATGCGCTTGGTGATGAGCATTGCCAAAAAATATCGTGGGCGCGGCCTCCCTTTTCCTGACCTGATTCAGGAAGGGAATTTGGGTTTGCTCACGGCCGTGGACAAATTCGACCACACCCTCGGCTATAAATTTAGCACCTACGCCACTTGGTGGATTCGCCAAGCCATTTTACGCGCCATCGACAACAAAGGGCGCATCATCCGCCTGCCCGCCCATATTCAGGGCAAACTCAACCAGCTATACCATGCCCAGCAAGAGCTAGAGCAAAAAAGCGGACGCCCCCCCACCGTGGCCGAACTAGCGGTACACATGGACATGCCCCCCGAAAAAGTCCGCAAGCTCATTCGCAATCGGCAACGGGTGCAATCCCTCCATCGCCCACTCGGCGACGAGCAGGATTCAGAGCTAGGTGACCTCATTCCTGACGAAGAAGCCCAGGCCCCCAGTGAACACGTTAACGAAGTGTTGCTGACCCGCGACGTGGCCGCCGCGCTCGATGAGTTGCCCCCGCGTGAAGCGGAAGTTCTGCGCTTGCGCTTTGGGCTGGTGGAACCATACCAAGATGGGCAGACGCTGGAAGCCATCGCCCAAAAAATGGGCGTCTCCCGCGAACGTGTGCGCCAAATCGAACGGCGTGCCCTGCGTCGCCTGCGGGCTTCGACCGAAAATCAAAGCCGTCTGCGTCCCTATCTCCGCACTTCCTAGCCAACAAGCCAACAACTTTCCAACCTGAACAGAATAGCTAGGCAAGGCCGCACCCAGTTCGATTCAAAAAACTGGGGCGCGGTCTTGTTTATGCCTGCCTTACCCACCCCACTGCACCTCACCCTTCGCACCTCGCACTTTATTAACACACACACACAAAGGAGTAACATGCCTATTCAATCTCTTTTTGAAGAGCGCAGATTACTGGTTATTGATTTAGACGGTATTCTGCTCAACAGTAACGGCAAAGCCCGCCGCAAGCTACAGCGCGTTTTGCACCAAGTCAAAGATAAAACGGTGCTGGTCTATATTTCTGGCCGGAGTCTGGTGGCGCAGATAGAGAGCATCGAGGCGGAAGCTCTGCTTTTGCCTGATTATATTGTGTCCGCTTTGGGCACAGAAATTCATCGCTTGCCGGGTGAATATCCGCTTGATACGTGGCAACGTCATATTCAAGCGGAGTTTAAGCGCACAGAGATTATGGCTTTTCTGGCTGAAAATGCTCCCTTTTTGGAGATACAGCCCGCCACGAATCAAATGCCGCTCAAGTTGAGCTATTTTTGGAAAGACGCCACGGCCGTGGACGTGAATCAGCTCGAGCAAATGCTCCTCGCCAACCAGTTGCCCTGCCGCGTGATTTACTCCCACGATGTCTATCTGGACATTGTGCCCGAAAAAGCAGGACTGGGGCCAGCCGTCAAATTTTTAGTAGACGAACTGGTTCTCCCCCCCAACCAAGTTTATGTCGCGGCCGATAGCAACCACGCGGCCGATTTATATCGGTACGGCTTCCACGGCATCGTCGTCGCCAACGCCACGCCCCAGTTCAAAGAGGCGATGCAACTCCGCGCCTATTTTAGCGAAGAAGAAGGGGCAAAAGGGTTGCTGGAAGGGTTGGCGCACCACAAATTTTTCCGGGCGGGCAAAGCGCAACAGCGAGCCATTGCGCATGAAGGGTTTGAGCGGGCGATTAGCTCCTTGCGGCGCAACATTACGCCCATGGGCTTTTCCGCCGCCAGCTTGGCGGATAATCCGCTCACGGATAATGAATCGAATTATTTTGCGGTGTGGAGTCGGGACGGTATCAAAACGGGGCTGTGGAGTTTACCGCTCAATGACCCCGACATTACGGAATGTTTTCGACGAACTTTATTGCTCATGGCCGAACACCAGACCCCGCAAGGGCAGATTCCGGCCAATGTGCAAATTGCCACGGCCGTGCCTGATTATGGCGGCATTGGCGACATCGCTTCGATTGATTCCGTGCTGTGGTTTGTCATCGGCTGTTGCCGCTACGCCGCCCACACGGGGGAGCGGGATTTTCTCGAGCAAATTTATCCCCACCTGAAGTTGGCGATGCAATGGTTGCGAGCGCACGATTCCAACAATTGCGGCCTTATCGAAATCCCCGAATCTTCTGACTGGATGGACTTATTCCCCCGCTCCTACAACGTGCTGTATGACGAAGTGCTCTGGTATCAGGCTTGCTGTGACTACGCCGTCGTCTCGGACGTGATGGGCGTACAGGGAGAAGCGGAGTCATATTACGCCCTTCAGGAGCGGGTGCGCACCAAGATTTTGCGCCAATTTTGGCCGACATCTGATAAACAAGCGGGCGGCGGCCATTTTGCCGAAACCCAGTTCACAATTGGCAACGCCCAATATTTGCTGGCGCAAATCACGCCCTTTGGCTTCTCGTGGCGGTGCGATGTATACGCCAATTTGCTGGCGGGGCTGATGGGCTTGCTCGACCCGCCCAAAATGGAGCGCGTGTTCCAATTTTTGTGGGGCGTGGGGGCTAATTCTCCTTACCCAGTCAAATGCTTGTATCCGCCGATTCAGTCGGGGGCAAGCGATTGGAAGGATTATATTGTTACGAATTTGCTGAATTTGCCCGAGCATTATCACAATGGAGGCATTTGGCCGTTTATCGGCGGGTTGTGGGTTCGTTTTTTGGCGCAACACGGCCGTGAAGAACTCGCCCGCCAAGAGCTAAACGCCCTCGCCGAATCCTGTCGCTTGGGTATCTTTGAAGAGTGGGAATTTAACGAATGGCTCCACGGGCAAACGGGGCGGCCAATGGGCAAAGCGCACCAAGCTTGGAGCGCGGCCAGCTACATTTCCGCCTATCAGGCCGTGAATCATGACACCATTCCGGCTGATTTTGCGCCGCTGACCGTGGCGCAGTTTGCTCTCCCGCCTGAGCCAGAACAGCCCGAGCCAGCACCCGAGGCGGGCACACATGCGTAAATGGCTGTTGGTTTCTGATGTGGATGATACGCTTTTGGGCAACACGGCCGCGTTAGAAAAATTAGCGGCCGCCCTCGAGCCAGCCCGACCCAACTTGGTGCTGGCGTGGAACTCCAGTCGGCCGTGTGCCAGCCTGCGACAGTCGCTCAAAGCGCATCCCGCTCTGCCCACACCTGATTTTCTGATTGGGGCGTTGGGCACAGAAATCGAAGATGGGGCGTCGGGGGAGACATTAACTGCGTATACGCAGTTTCTCGGCCAAGAGTGGAACCGCGCCGAGTTGGTGATGTTGCTGGCGTCGTTTGATTTGGCTCCCCATCCAGAGGAGTATCAGCGACCGTTTAAGTTAAGTTATGATGTGCGGGAGGGGGAGGATGGGTACACGGCCGTGGAAAAACACCTGCGCCAAACAGGCCATTACCCTGACAAGATCCGCCTCATCTTCTCCATGGGCAAAAATCTCGACCTTATCCCCGCCGAAGCTGGCAAAGGCCACGTCATTCATTGGTTAGCCCAACACGTTGATGTGCCCGCCGAGCGCGTCATCGTCGCCGGAGACTCAGGCAACGACCGCGACATGTTCACCACGCCTTATCCCTACAAAGGCATCATTGTCAGCAATGCTGAAGCCGCGCTCAAAGCCCTGACTGGGCCACTTATTTACCACGCCCCCGCGCCCCAAGCGGCTGGCGTTTTAGCCGGTTTACAACATTGGCAGGTTTTACCCCCTGCCCACTCACAGGAGGAATAACCATGAACCAAATGATGAACAACCGCCACACCATTCTCATGCTCTCGACCCACGGCTACGTCGGTGCAGAGCCAGAATTGGGCAAGCCCGACACAGGCGGCCAAGTCGTCTACGTTCTCGAGTTAGCCAAGCGGTTCAGCCGCCTCGGTTTTCGCGTGGATTTGGTCACGCGCCGCTTTGAAGACCAGCCCGAATACGACGAAGTGAACGAAAATTTCCGCGTGTGGCGCATCCCCTTTGGCGGCTCCGAATTTATCCGCAAAGAGGATATGCACGATTATCTGGGCGATTTTGTGACCAACTGCCTGTCCGCTATTCGCAATCGCGGCCATCAATACACCATCGTTTATTCTCACTATTGGGATGCAGGCTGGGCAGGGCAAAAAATCGGCGAAGAACTAGGCATTCCCCACGTGCATACGCCCCACTCGCTCGGCTGGTGGAAAAAACAGAATATGGGCAGTGATATGGGCGACGAAGAGATGGAAACCAAGTATCGCTTTGAGGAACGCATCCGCAAAGAGTTTCTGGTCTATCGTACCTGTGACCACATTATTGCCACCACCCACCCCCAAACCGAGCTACTCATGTCAGAGTATGACGTGCTAGATAGACAAATTTCGACCATTCCCCCCGGCATGGACGAAGACCGTTTCTCGCCCGTGCGCCAGCAAGACCGCGCCGAGCTACAGGCTCAATATGGCCTGCAAGCCAATGATGTGCTGGCCGTGGGGCGCATGGCCACTAATAAAGGGCACGACCTGCTGATTAAGTCGCTTCCCACCCTGTTTGAGCTAGTGCCCAATGCGCGTTTGGTCGCGGGCATCGGTGGGGACAACTCTGCGCAAGACAATGAAGGCGTGGGTGAACTGAAAAAAATGGCGCAAGAGTTAGGCGTGGCCGACCGGATTGTATGGCAAAATTACATCGCCGATGAAGACCTTGCCAACTATTATCGCGCCGCTCGCGTGTTTGCCCTGTCGTCGCGCTACGAACCGTTTGGCATGGTCGCCATTGAAGCGATGGCCTGCGGCACGCCGACGGTGGTGACGGTGCATGGGGGCTTGTCTAATCTGATTGATTACGGGACGCAGGCTCTGTTTGCTGACCCATTCCGGCCGCGTGAGTATGGCACGATGTTGGCTATGCCGATGCTGTATCCAAATTTGGCGGATGAGTTATCGGTGGAAGGCTCCCGCTTTGCGCGGCGCAATTTTGGCTGGACAGGTATCGCCAAGCAGGTGATTGCTATGTTTGACCGAGTGCAGTCGGTTGATTTCTGATTTTACTGGGGAGAAGCTAGATGTGAGAAACAAAAAGTGAGAAGCGATGTAAATAACCGCTTCTCACTTTTTACTTTTGACGTCTCACTACTCGTATTTAGGGACGTCGGGGCCGATAATTTTCTCGAAAAGGGCAAGCACCTCGCCTTCTTCAGCGTGGCGACCCAGTTCTTTTTTGGAGAAGATGAGTTCGTCGTTGACGACGACATCAAACACGCCTTTGGTGCCAGTGATGAGGGTTAGGCTCTCGACAATGTGTTGGTAGTTACTTAGCAAATCTTCCACCGCACGGGTGGTTCGTGGTAAGTAGTTTCAAGGTACGCAGTAGGTGATGACAATTTTGTATTTTTCGTTCATCTGTTTTACTCCTTATGTCTAGTCATTAAAGGACAATGTGATATGTCAGTATAAACCACGGCCGTGGTCTTGACAATCTCCCCCCCCTTGGCTAACATTCAATCCACGCGCGGGCCTGTAGCTCAGTTGGGAGAGTGCTACAATCGCACTGTAGAGGTCAGGAGTTCGAGTCTCCTCAGGTCCACCTTTTTCAATGAGTAATTAACAATGAGCAATGAGCAATGAGTAAATGGCTTCAAGACCAAAACGAGCCGTTTATGGTTAGCTCAGAGCAAAGTTAACAATTGAATGACAGAAAGGCGATGAGCAGGAGTAGTAACCACGCCCCACCTCCAGAGAGATTAGAGAGCGACTTCTTGGCTGAAAAAGTTGCGCAACCAGTGGTGAACTCGCCTGTGAGCCGTAGCGGTGAACGCGCACAAATCAGTATGTGCAGTAGTCGCTAACGATTCGCACTCGTTACGTGCTAGAGAGGATGGTGCATATCTTCTCCCCTAAACAAATGCAAGGTGAGATGAATAAAACTTAAATCCAGCCAGTTGGATTTGCTTTTTGTTCATTGTTCATTGATAATTGCGAACTGTCTTGGGGCTATAGCTCAGTTGGGAGAGCGCTTCAATGGCATTGAAGAGGTCAAGAGTTCGAGTCTCTTTAGCTCCACACCAAGATAAACCACCATCAATCAGAGTGGTACCGCGAACGCCCTTTTTCGTCTCTGAGACGAAAAAGGGCGTTTTTGTTTTCCACAGTCGCTTGTCGTAATGGCTTTAGCCTTTTTTTCGAGAAACGAATGACACAACCAAACGAGATACCCCATAAAGATTTGCAACTGTTGCTGACCGATCACGGGATGGTGTTTGGCGTGGCGGCGGGGCCAGCGGCTGGGCCGTTTGCGCTGGGCATTCACGGCTTTAGCCAGCGGAATGACTCAAGTGTGTGGCAGGGGTTGCTTGACCCGCTGGCTCTGGCAGGCTATCGCTTTTTGTCGGTGGATATGCCGGGCTGGGGGATGAGTGACCCGTGGCTGGATGAACGGGGAGAGGTGGTGCAACACGGCCGTGGAACCATCCTCACCCTACTAGACACCCTCGAGTTCGAGCAAGCCATTCTGGTCGGCAAAAGCTGGGGCGGCGGGCTGGCTCTCGAAACAGCCCTGCACCATCCCGAGCGGGTGACCGCCCTCCTGCTGACCGCACCCGCCTATGCGGGGGATTTAGCCGACCTAACGCGACTAACCCAGCCTGTGCTGATTGCTTGGGCCAAGGATGACCCCGTTATCCCCGTGGCCCGCGCCGAGCAACTGGTACAGGCGATACCCCACGCCGAGCTTATCATCTACGAAACAGGTGGACACAGCGCGGCACAGAATAACATGGACGATTTCGCCGCCCGAGCGGTGGCTTTTTTAAGTAAAAAGTGAAAAGCAAAAAGTGAGAAGTGAACAAAATGAGCGAAAGCAAATACAACCACGCGGAAGTTGAAGCGAAATGGCAAGAGAAATGGAACGAAACGAACCTGTACAAGCAGGTCATTGACCACAGCAAACCGAAACATTACGCCCTGACCATGTTGCCCTATCCCAGTGGCGACCTGCACATTGGGCATTGGTACGCCATGTCTCCCAGCGATGCGCGGGCGCGTTTTATGCGCATGAACGGGTACAACGTGCTGTTCCCCATGGGGTTCGATGCGTTTGGCCTGCCCGCCGAAAATGCGGCCATCAAACACAATATTAATCCCAGAAAGTGGACATACGCCAATATCGAGCGGATGCGTAAGCAACTGCAAAGCATGGGGACGATGTTTGATTGGGAACGGGAGGCAATCTCCTGTGACCCGAAATATTACAAATGGTCGCAATGGTTTTTCAAGAAGCTGTATGAGCATGGGCTGGCGTATCGCAAAATGTCAGCCGTGGATTTTTGCCCAAGCTGTAACACAACGCTGGCGCGGGAACAGGTGTGGGGAGATGACCGACATTGTGAACGGTGCGGCACACCCGTTATCAAGAAAAATTTGGAGCAATGGTTCTTCAAGACGACCAAGTATGCCGAGGAACTGCTGGACTTTTCCCAGATTGATTGGCCTGAGCCAGTCAAGGTGATGCAGAAAAACTGGATTGGTCGTTCTGAAGGGGCGGAGGTGGTTTTCCGCACCGAGCAAGGGGATGAGATTCCCGTCTTTACGACCCGGCCGGATACGCTGTGGGGGGCGACGTTTATGGTTTTGTCGCCTGAGCATCCTTTTGTGGAAAAAGTGACCACGCCAGAGCAGGCCACGGCCGTGGCTGAATACCAAGAGCAAGCGGCCAGATTGACCGACATTGACCGCGAGTCCGAAGGACGACCCAAGACGGGCGTCTTTACGGGCGGCTATGCCGTCAATCCTGTTAACGGCGAGCGCATTCCCATCTGGATAGCGGACTATGTGTTGATGTCCTACGGCTTTGGGGCGATTATGGCCGTGCCCGCGCACGACGAGCGGGACTTTGAGTTTGCCCGTAAGTTTGGGCTGTCCATTGTGCCCGTTATCCTGCCCGAAGAGATGGAGAGCATCGAAACGGACGAAATGGAAACGGCATATGTCGGGCTGGGCAAGATGATTAATAGTGGCCCGCTGGATGACACGGCCGTGACCAACGACAAAGGGCGTCAAAATCCCTCCGTGGCCGCCGCCATTGATTTTCTGGAAGAACACGACATTGGGCAGGAAACCATCAACTACAAATTGCGCGACTGGTTGATTAGTCGGCAACGTTACTGGGGCGCACCCATCCCCATGGTCTATTGCGACAATTGCGGAACCGTGCCCATTCCCGACGAAGAACTGCCCGTCCTGTTGCCCGAGGATTCAGAATTTGCGCCCACAGGCGAAAGCCCGCTGAAGACCAGCCCCTCGTTCTACGAGACAACGTGCCCCTCCTGCCAAGGCAAGGCCATCCGCGAGACGGACACGCTGGACGGCTTCCTGTGTTCCTCTTGGTATCAATACCGCTACCTGAGTCCTGATTATGACGAGGGGCCGTTTGACCCCACCGAAGCGGCGTATTGGTTGCCCGTAGACCAATATACGGGCGGCATCGAACACGCCACCATGCACCTGATTTACACCCGCTTTTTCACGATGGCGATACGGGACATGGGTCTGGTTAATTTTACAGAGCCAATGACCGCGCTGTTTAATCAGGGCATGGTGCTGGGACCAGATGGTGAAAAAATGTCGAAGTCACGCGGAAATGTGGTTTCGCCGGATAATTTGGTCGAACAGTATGGGGCGGACACGGTACGCACCTATCTGATGTTTTTTGCCCGCTGGGAACAAGGCGGCCCGTGGAATTATGATGGCATTAAAGGGCCGCAACGTCTGCTGTTTGATGTGTGGGATGTGGCCCGGGCCGAGTACACGGCCGTGTCTGAGTCCCCTTCCGCCACCCGTGACCTGCGGCGCAAAACGCACCAGACGATTCGCAAGATGACGCAGGATTTGGAGAGTTTTGCCTTTAACACGGCCGTGGCGGCCATCATGGAACAGCGCAACGTGATTAAAGCGGCACAGGAAAAACAAGAAGCCTCCGTCGAAGCGATGGATGAGGCGATAGATAGCCTGTTGCTGGTTGTGGCCCCGATTGCGCCCTACATCACCGAGGAACTGTGGGCATTGCGCGGCCACGGTTACAGTATTCACCAGCAAAGCTGGCCGAGTTGGGACGAAGAAATCGCCCGCGAGGAGAGCATCACCCTGATTTTGCAGGTGAACGGCAAGGTGCGCGACCGGATGGAAGTCCCGGCCGACATCGCGGATGAAGCGGCCAAAGAGGCGGCTCTGGCTTCGGAAAATGTGCAGAGCCACCTGAACGGCAAAACGCCGCGCAAGGTGATTTATGTGCCGGGCCGACTGGTGAATGTGGTCGTTTGAGAAGTGGTGAGTTGTAACTAATTGTTTAGAGGGTGTTTTTTCGTTTGGCATTCGCCTAAACGAAAAAAACACCCTCTTTTGTTTGGTGAAAAGTAACGATTAATGCTCTCAAGAAATGATAACGCAGTTCGGTGTGGCCGCGCAGTCGGCAAGGCGTGTTAGTCGTTGCCAATAATCGTGGTTATACTCCGTGCTGAAGTGTTGAACGGCTATCTTGACACTTTATCCAAACTGCTTAAAATTGATTCAATATGATTCGTCCAGCTTCTTTAGACACATCTTTCTGGAATATTGCCGTCCAAACAGGGCTGGTTCCCTATCTCTTCCCATATTTTCAAGTTTATTATTGTCGTGCAGTCGAGCAAGAAATTATTACGACTGACCCCAATGTGACCCCCCTCATCTATCCACAAGCGATGTTATTTAAGTTGCTACAGGAAGATGGGCGTTTACATCAGCAAGAACCAGAAACACCTCTAACCAAGTTCGGTTTAGGGGAAGCCCATGCGATAGCTGTGGCTTATGAACAATCTTGGATACTTCTTATCAATGATGCGCGTCCTTTGCGCTTTGCTCAGGATATGGGCATCCATTGTGTTGCTGTTCCTGACTGGGTGATATTTCTCTACGCGCAAAGAAAAATCACGCTATCCGCCGCGCAAGGATACTTACGTCGTTTAACGGCCACAACCAGTCCTATATTGCTTGCTCAAGCAGAGCAGACCATTGAGTATCTTGCCCAACAACGAGGTGAAACGCGATGAGCCAAACAATTACCAAATCTGTTAGATTACTACCCGAAGAGTCAGAAGCGTTAGCACATCTGAGTGAACAAACATTCATCACGGAATCATCGCTATTGCGAAAATGGGTCTTAGAGGGCATTCAGTCGCAAAAGTTAGATTTAGCCATCAAACAATATATGGAACGTCAAACTGATTTGCGAGGTGGGGCGGTGTTGGCTGGAATCTCTTACAATCGCTTCTTGCAGGAGTTGGAAGCGCGGAATATTGTCATCTTGGATGATGATCGTTTTAGGGAGCGATTGGTAAATTTGGCTGAGATGTTTGCTGATGAGGAATTAAAAGAGGCTGTACAAAATAGTTGTGATTAGGGTTGTCATCAAACCCATCCTTGTGGTGTTGAGCTTATTTTGTAGTAACTCTCGAGGGCTGAGCCTGTCGAGAGCTTGTCCTTTTGCCTTCGACAAGCTCAGGCAACGGACTTGTTGGTTAGCAGTTGCGTTGTGTAGGAATTTTGGATTGGGTAGGTTGGTCGTGGGGGGCCTGTAAACAAGCCAATATTATGTCAAATCGTTTAACCTACATTGACCAACCACGCGGCACGCATATTTTGTTTTATGCGATTATTTTGCATGCTTTTCTGCAACTGCTGACTGATTTTGTAGAGCAGGTGTATGTGCAAACGGTGCTGGTGCGTGCCCAGCCGACGCCGTGGTCTTATTTGTTGCTTCTATTTTTCGCGCCGTTGCTCTTGCTGGTGTTCCAGCGGGGCATTCACAAGGTGGGCTTGCGGGTAGTGGGCACGCTCTTTTTGCTGGCGCGGCTGAGTCTGGATTTTTGGCCACCGATGCAACAGATGTGGGTGGCGGGCGCGGGTGTGGGGCTGTTCCTGATGCTGTGGCCGACGTTGCTGTGGCGGCCAAGACGATCCCTGGCGGCGGTGAATAGCGTGGAGTGGGGCTTGGGGCTGGCCTTGGCCGTCTTGCTGTCCGCTTTGGCGCGGACATGGTTGGCGAGTGGGGCGTGGGCGTTGCTGACGCAGGATGTGTTCACGGCCGTGTTGATTTTTAGCGCGTTCGTCACCCTCTTTGTAATCACCAACGACGGTCGGGTAGTGCGGCGCACCAGCCCCACAGGCGTTTCCGCCACGCCGCGCAAGCTGTTTTTACTCAGCGTGGGGCTGGTTAACACCGTGACCCTCATTTATTTCAGCTATAGTGCACCCAACGTCGTGGCTCGCTGGTCGGACTGGCCGTATGAATGGCTTATTACGGCCATGATGGGCATGATGCTGGTGTATGCTCTGCTGGCAAGCAATACGCGCTGGTTTGATTTTATTACCAATCGGGTGTTGCTGTTGGGGCTGAATGGGCTGTTTATCACGGCCGTGGTCATGAACATTTTTCTACACCAGGCCAGTTTCCCCCTCTTTTTTGACTATGCGTATCTGCCTCCCCCACTAGCTAACTGGCTCGAGATTAGCACCCTAGTCGGGCTGATGCTCTACCCCGTCCTGTTCATCAATTTCACTCTTTTTACCCGCGAACTCATCATGTACAAGCGCACCCCCGCCACCAATGCGCTCGGTTTTGCCTTGGGCGGGGCGATTATGCTCGCGCTTATCGTCAGCCACATTATGACCACCCATTACGCGGATTTACCCCTCTTTGGCGAATGGTTCCGGGGGCGTTATTGGCTGGTTTATTTAGCCACGGGCATTTTGGCCGCAGGCGGCATGTGGCTGGTGCGCGGACCATCCTTTTTGTTCCGGCGACTGGTCAGCCAAGTGGAGCTGACTTTTGGTTATGCGGTGGTGGTGTTGGTGCTGGGCGTGGTGGTCGCGGGAGGGGCGTGGCAACAGGCGGGGCTGATTCAAGCGGGCACAGCGGGCTTGCCCACAGGGGCAAGCGGGGGAAAACTCACGGCCGTGTCGCTTAATATACAGTTCGGCTATGACCAGCAGGGCCAGCGGAGCCATCTTGCCCTCCGTGATTTACTCCGCGAATTAGACCCCGATGTGATTGCCCTGCAAGCCAGCGATACCAATCGCATCTCCACGGGCAACCGTGATGTGGTTCGTTTTTTAGCCAATGAGCTAGGGTACGATAGTTATTATGGGCCGCCCACGGTCAACGGCACGGCCGGGGTCGCTTTGCTTTCGCGCTACCCGTTATCTACCCAGCAAACCTATTACCTTTTTAGCCCTGACCGCCAAACCAGCCTCATCACGGCCGAAATTATGGTCAAGGGGCAGACGTTTGTATTGGCGAACACGCAGTTGGGCACAACCAATACGCTTGACCAGCAGAGGGCGGTTTTGCAAGCGTTACACGGCCGTGGGCCTCTGCTCTTGCTCGGGGAATTTAACTTCTCACCCCGCAGTGAAGCGCATCAGCGCACCACGGCGCAGTTCAATGATGCGTGGCTGGTGCGCTGGCCGAGCGGCGTCAGCGAGGCGGGACAAACCAATCTCACGACCGTGGGTCACGCCTTTATTTCACCCGACCTGACCGTGACCAATATACAGTATATAACGCCGAACGCCTTGCCCAAGCCAATGCTTTATGTCGAGTTAACCGTCGAGTAAGTCTAAGACCGATGAGCTATTTAATCCCTACGCCGAATCCGCAACAAACGCTGGAAGAGGAATTAAACACGGCCGTGGCCGACCTGCACGAAGCAGAACGCGCCCTCGCCGAAGAGCAAGCGGCCGTGAATGCGTTCCGGATGCACGCCCGACTCAAACTAGATGATTTGGTCGAAGAAATTCTGGAGCTACGCACCACCAAACAGTCGTTATTAACCCACTTAGAACTGCTGAAACAAGCCCAAGATTTGGGCATTCCCTATGATGAAGATGACCCCTTTTGGCATGACCGCCAAGAAGAGGTCGAGATTCCGCCTGAGCCAGCGGAGGATTTACTGAATGAAATGCCGCGTGACCGTGCGGCGGAAAAAAAGCTGTATCGAGAGTTGGCGCGTCGTTTTCACCCTGACCTAGCCGAAGGGGCAATGGCCAAGGCGTACTCGACATCGCTAATGACGGCGGTCAATAATGCGTATCAGGCGGGGGATATGGGGAGCTTGCTAGATTTGGCGGGAGAACTGCCGCCGGAGGAGGTGGCGGAGCTGAGCCGGATTGAAAGCACGGCCGTGCGTAAAATTCGCCAACGCTTGCTGAACTGTCGGCGGCGCCAGCGCAAGGTGGCGTATCAGCTGAAAATGCTGCGCGAGGAGAAAACGGCGAAGCTGTGGCGCAAGGCGCAGGTGTTACAGGCACGGGGGGAGCAGGAGCAGAATTGGTGGGATGAGGTGCGGGTGGAGTTGGCGGGGATACACGGCCGTGTGCAAAGTGAGGTTGACCAACTGCGCCGTTTACTGGATGAAATGGAAGCAGGTTAGGTTAGTTAGATAGCGGGCATCTCTATCTCATCCACACTCTCGGCCGTGAGTACCTCACCGACCAAAGCTTGCAATGTCGCTTCATCCATAATCGCCTGAATATGTAACACAACATCATCCGACAAAGCACCAAATTTTTTGGTTAGCAATGTCAACAACATTTTCTGCTGACCAAGCACAAGCCCCTCATCACGTCCCTTTGTCACCCCCTGTTCTAAACCCTGCTCCAAGCCTTGCTCCAAGCCTTGCTCCAGACCTTGTTCCAAACCCTTCTTCAAGCCACGCTCAATCGCTTTCCGTTCCAAAGTTGAGATGTATTCCATCTTGCGCTCCTTTTCAAACGCTTCTAACTCTTCTTCAAACTGCTCTTCTAGGTCAGGGTCAAGCCACAAAACCCAATCGATAAACCGAAACAGATTTGCCACATATTCCCGCTCGTACCCTCGGTCGTACAGGAGGCGCACAAGGCGGAATTTGGCTGTTTTACGAGCGGGGTCATCCGCCTTGGTCGCTAAAGCATCCAAATGGGCGAGGGTGACGATGGCAAAGGGGTTGTCGGACGCCGCCAGTGCGTCTGCTTCTGCTTGGTAGTCTAACAATTTTGCCGTAGGAAAGTCCAGTTGTACATGGCATCCCAGCAAATCGTAAGCAAATTGGGTGGGTCGCCAACTGGGGGCAGAATCGCACAGGATGGCGAGAGTGGCGACTTTGGTGCGGCGGGAGTTGTATAGGCGACTGTTGTAGCGATAGAGCCGCTCGGCAAAATTTTGCTCACGCTGGCTTTGCACTTCGATATGGACGAGAACCCGCCCTTCTTCGCCTGTGTGTAGCTTGATTTGGGCTAATTTGTCCACGCGCAGGGGGCGGCTTTGGTCTTTGGGCAGAAGTTTGGTTAGCTCTTTGTCCAAAAAAGTGGGTTGAACGCGCCAATCTATTTGCTGGTGTGCCTCAGGAAAGTAGAAGGCGAGGCACGCTTCAAAATAGTCGTTCAGCATCGTTTTCCAAGGGGAATCGTAATCGGCACGCATATGGCTTCTCCGTCTATAAGCTTTGCCCCATTATAACGCAAAACACGGACGTGTTTCTCCCCCCATCACCCACCCGACACAAGCAAAATCCCATTCCCAAACGGGTCACGAAACCTGACCCCCTCTGGCGTCTCCGCAAAGGCGACCCCAGCCGATTGCAAACGATCACGCACCACGGCCGTGTTCGATGTCACAATCGTCAGATAAGCCAGCCCCGTGGCCTCGGGTGGGGGGGACGGCGCGTGCAAGCTTTGCCACGTATTCAGCCCCAGATGATGATGATACCCCCCCGCTGAATAAAACGTGGCTTGCGTACCATAATCCACCATGCAGTCAAACCCCAGTACCTCTCCGTAAAACTGCTTGGCACGAGGAATATCCGCCACGCGCAGATGCACATGACCCATTTTTGTCCCGCTGGGCAAGCCCGACCACACGGCCGTGTCCTCTGCACTTAACTCAGCCAGCAAGCTGGGTACATTCAGCCGTTTCGTGTCCATCTGAATGCGCCCGTCAAGCCTCGGCCACGCTTCACGCGGCTGATCGGCGTAAATCTCAATGCCGTTTCCCTCAGGGTCATCCAGATAAAGGGCTTCACTAACCAAATGGTCAGACGCGCCCAAATTAACGCCCGTTTGTCCCAGATGGCGAAAAACGAGTGCCAAATCCCGCCGGGTGGGCAGGAGCAGGGCAAAATGGAACAGCCCTGTGGTTGGGCTGAACTGTTTGGCCGCTTTGTTTTCGGTCAGGAGCAACAACACGGCCGTGTCTGTGCCCAACACGGCCGTGGTTGCACCATTTTCTTCTTCTTGCGCCAGCAGACGCAGGCCAATGACCTGCTCGTAAAAAGTGAGTGACCGCGCCAAATCAGCTACGGTCAGGGCGACATGCCCCATGTATGTGTCAGGATGAATGGACATAAGACCTCGGTTTCATAAAGGGCGGCAGATAAAACGACAAAAAGGTCAGGTCTTCTTCTGCACTCGCCGTGATGGTCGGCGCGGTCGCCTCGGGTGAAGCCAGCACCACATCGTACAGATTAAGCTGGCTGTGCCCGACAGTGCTGGTCAACCCGCCTTGGCCGTTGACCACATAGAGAAACAAATCTTCGTCCGCGTGGGGCAGTTCGACCGTGGTTGTGCCGCCAGCGGGCAGTTGGGTGCTGGTCAGGCGAGCGTTCACGTGCGCATCGGTTGCGCCGTTGGGGCCGATGATGTCCCGCACACGGCCGTGTTCCACCTGCCGCACGCTCATATCACCCAGCGCAACCTGCTCATAATGGGGTTCCAAGCCCCGATAGTGCGTATCCACCGCAAACCATATCTGAATCACCCGCGCATATTCATCCGTGCGATTTAGCTCCTGATGAGCGATATAGTCGCCCGAAAACATGCGCTGGACTTCCCCAGCCGTGATGACCCCTCGCCCACCCGCCGTATCTTCATGATACAGTTCGCCATCAATGACGTAGGTAAAAATCTCCAGCCCGCGATGGGGATGCCAGGTAAAGCCGTTGCGCGGCGCGATTTGGGTCATGTGCGCCGTCAACATGCCGCTCAGTCGCTGGAGGGGGCTAACCCCGCCCACGGCAAAGTGGGAGGTAAGCCAATGGATGGGGTTAATGGTGGGAAAGGTGTCGGCCGTGTAATGGTAGAGCGTTTGCTCGGCCGTGGGTAAATCATTGATGACACTGGCAAAAATGGGGTGCATTTCTTTTACTCCTGCGTTCTGCTTTTTGTCTAGGTCAGAAAGGCAAAAGCGAGAAGCAAAAAGCGGCGTCCACTTCTTACTTCTCGCTTTTCACTTTTTACCACAAGAAACTATGCTTCTTGCTCTTGTTCCTGCACCAGTTCTAGCTCAATGGTGAGTTCAACATCGTCACCGACCAGCACGCCGCCCGTCTCCAGAGCCGAGTTCCAATTCAGGCCAAACTCTTTGCGGTTGATCTTGCCCGTGGCGGAGAAACCCGCGCTGGTTGTGCCCCAGGGGGATTTGGCCGTGCCCGCATATTCTACATCAAGCGTAATCTCTTTGGTCACGTCCCGAATGGTTAGGTCGCCAATCAAGCGGCCATTACGAGCGTCGTCTTGCTCGATGCGGGTACTTTTGAAGACCATGTTGGGGTGATTTTCAACGTCGAAGAAGTCTTCGGATTTTAGGTGGCCGTCACGTTTTTCGTCGCGGGTGTTGATGCTTTTGATAGGGACGGTCACTTCCACGGCCGTGGAGGTCATGTTCTCTGGGTCAAAATCAATCACGGCCACAAACTCTTCAAAACGACCGCGCACACTAGAAATCATCATGTGGCGCACCTTGAACTGAATATCTGAATGGGAATAATCTACTTGCCAAGCCATTATAACTATCTCCTTTGTTCTTGTATTGGTCATGTTATAGGCTTGCAGGCATTGCCGCAGAAAAAAATTTCTTCTCGCTTTTTACCTATCAAGTCTGACCAATCTATGTTGACGAATTAAGTGGACGAGAGTCCGTATACCTGTTATGATATTAGCGGACTAGAGTCCACTTGTCAACAGCTACGCAGTATGAAAAACATTATAATGTTCAACGGCAAGGCACACAGCGTCATAATTTACCCCTGAAATTCGTTGCTGCCTGAGCCTGTCGAAGGCCAAAGAACGGACTTCAATAAGCTCAAAGCTCAGTCCGCAAATGCCTTCATCGTGACATATAGAGTACACACCTATGGAAAATTCTATCCCCCTCAATTTAATCATCTCCGAAGACAATTTAGCACGGCCGAGTGAACGTAAAGACGCGGCGGCCAATCGACAAGCCATCATGGATGCCGCCCGTGATTTATTCGCCATCCACGGCGTCGCCCCCGTTACCATGGCCGATATTGCCAAAGAGGCCGGCGTGGGCAAAGGCACACTCTACCGCCGCTTTGCCCATAAAGGGGAACTGTGTCTTGCCCTGTTGGATAAAAAGCTACAGGCGTTTCAGGATGGCTCGCTGGCTCATCTGCGCCAGATGACCGCAGAACATCAATCTTACATGGCCCAACTCGACTATTTTTTGGATGCACTGGTGCATTTTGTAACCGAAAACTTACCGCTCATGTGTGAAATTGATAACGCCCCCACCCCGCTAGAAAATCTGGTGCATGATGTAAACCAGCCTCACTATTGGCAAGAGATAACGGTGCGCCATTTGTTAGGTCGGGCGGCACAGGCGGGAGAAATCACGCCCTTAATCCAAAATCCAGCAGGGCTAGACCTCGAATACTTGGCCAGCCTGCTCATGGCCGCGCTCAACGCCCGCACCCTGCGCCTTCAGCTTGAGGCGCAAAACTACACGCCTGAACGCATTAGCCACGGTTTGCGTCAGTTTGTGCGACAATTGGGGGGATAGGTGCGAGGGGCGACGTTTTTGTAGTGGTCACGAATCAGTAACGTACTTTTTTTGACAAAAGGCGTCTCTTCTCAACCGACTAGCTTCGTCGTGGCCTGCGGCC
>JBGTIZ010000459.1:0-13397 GCA_041745395.1 Promineifilaceae bacterium (SeqCode)
GTTTCAACTCTTTTTCACTTTTTTAGCTCAAATGTTTGGCGAAGGTATTGCTAAACAAGCCACGATTTATCACCGGGCGATGGCTAGAAAAATACAGGGCATGTTAGCGATTCGTGACCATTACAAAAAAGCACATGACACATGATACCGTTGAAAACCCCATGCAAACAAGCGCGTAGGGCACATAGGTTAGTTGAGTGACGGGCTGATTAGCCCAATATTTGCCCGTAAAGAACCATGGTTTACAGCATTGCCATGTAACAGCGATATACTGTAATCTATAGACTTTACTCAATCCCAACAACCCACCATCGGGTGACCTTGTTCATGGCTGAGCCAGCCCAAGCCCATGTCTGTTGGCGGCTAAGCCCAGCGACCCTAACAGGCTAACCCCCAAAGAGATTGCCGTATGTTTCATGTCCAGCGTTACGTCATCAATCAGTTTGTGAAAGAGTTACAGGAAGCGTATCAGCAAACCTATAATATTTTGGAGCCGCAGTATGGCAACGTCATTGAGTGGGCGGGGCATTTGGCTCTGGAAAATATTGCTAACTCCAACGCCCTGTATCACAACGTGGAGCATACGATTATGGTGACGCTGGTCGGCCAACTCATTCTTAAAGGGAAGCACCTGACCGAAGGAGGCGTGTCGCCTAAGGATTGGATGCACTTTACGCTGGCTCTGCTGTGCCATGATATTGGGTATGTGCGCGGCATCTGTCGCCAAGATGGGGATAAGGAATACGCCACGGGGATTGATGAGCAAACGGTGGCGTTATCGCGTGATTATACGGATGCGATTCTCCAGCCTTATCACGTTGACCGGGGCAAGCAGTTTATTCAGGAGCGGTTTGGCCGCCAGCTCACGTTTAGCATTAATACTGAGGTGATTGGCTCCTACATTGAGATGACGCGCTTTCCTATTCCTGATGACCCTTTTTATGCGGATACCGAAAGCTATGCGGGTTTAACCCGGGCGGCTGATTTTATTGGGCAGTTGGGCGACCCCAATTATTTATTAAAAATGCCCGCCCTCTTTTATGAATTTGAGGAAACGGGCATGAATCAAGTTTTGGGGTATGAAACGCCGGGGGATTTGCGGCGGGATTACACGCGCTTTTATTGGGATATTGTCAGCCCGCGTATTCAGCCTGCTTTGCGCTATTTGAGCATTACTCAGGAGGGTAAGCAGTGGATTGCTAATTTACATGCGCATGTGTTTGATGTGGAACACGGCCGTGTTCCACATCAATATAAGTAAGAGTTACGCCGTTGCGCTTGCTAAACGCTTACCTAATTTCTAAAAGTCCAAAACGCCTTTTCACAGCCTGTAAAGCCTGCGCCGCCGCATTCAGGGTGATTTCTACCTCGCGGGAGCCATGTTCCGTAGAAACAAACCACGCTTCAAACTGGGAGGGAGGCAAATAAACCCCGTTGGCGAGCATCGTTTGAAAGAACGTGGCAAACACGGCCGTGTCCGCCTGTATCGCCGTGGCGTAATCAGTCACGGGCGCGTCTGTGAAATAGTTACAGAACATCGTGCCGACGCGCGTCTGAAAGATGGGGACGCCCTGTTTTTGAGCCAGTTCAGCGATGCCCGCTTGAATCTCCACGGCCGTGTGCGCCGCCTTTTCCCACAGACTCGGCTCCTCCTTTAACCCCCGCAACGTGGCAATGCCCCCCATCATCGCCAATGGATTCCCCGAAAGCGTGCCCGCCTGATACATCGGCCCCGCCGGAGCAACCATCTGCATAATCTCCCGCCGACCGCCATAAGCCCCCACGGGCAGGCCGCCCCCAATGACCTTGCCCAGCGCGGTCAGGTCAGGCGTGACCCCGTAAAGGGTTTGCGCCCCACCGAGATGCACCCGGAAGCCGCTCATTACTTCATCAAAAATGAGCAGGGCGTTGTACTTTGTGGTCAGGTCGCGCAACCCTTGCAAATAGCCGTCGGCGGGGGGCACAACCCCCATGTTGCCCGCCACTGGTTCCACAATGATGGCCGCGATTTCCTCTGGATATTGGGCAAAAAGCGTTTCCACGGCCGTGAGGTCGTTGTACGGCGCGACCAGCGTATTAGCCACCGTGGCCGCCGGCACCCCTGGCGTATCTGGCAAGCCCAGCGACAACAGCCCCGACCCCGCCTGCACCAACAGCATATCGGCGTGACCGTGATAATTCCCCTGAAACTTGATGATTTTGTCCCGCCCCGTGTGCGCCCGCGCCAGCCGTAGGGCGCTCATCGTCGCCTCGGTGCCGCTATTCACAAAGCGTATCATCTCGATTTGGGGCATGAAGCTCATGACCAACTCAGCTAGCTCTAGCTCTAGCGGGCTGGGTGCGCCAAAACTCGTCCCTTTGGCCGCTACTTCGGTTAGGGCAGACACCACGGCCGTGTGGGCGTGTCCCCGAATCAGCGGCCCAAACGACAGGACGTAATCCACAAACCGATTGCCGTCCACGTCAATCATATACGCCCCCTCTCCCCGCTCAATAAAAAGAGGCTGACCCCCCACAGGGGTAAAAGCACGCGCCGGCGAGTCCACTCCGCCCGGCAATAGCTCCTGCGCACGCTGAAAAAGGGCAATGGATTTATCAATGTGAAGAGACATAGGGTTAGATTCCTTGGATTAGCTGTTAGCTGTAAGCTGTAAGCCATAAGCGGCTTGCTCAACATTTGTTACTGAGTCCACTGTAAAAAGGTCAAATCTCTCGCAAAGATGCGAAGAACGCGGAGGTTTTCTCGAGAACTTCCGCTCCTTTTCTTCCTTCTTCCCTCTTCCCTCTTCCCTCGTCCTTTTTCAGAGCACTCGTTACTCATCGCTCAGGACTGATTTACGGCTTCTGTCGCCGCTAGTTCGCCAGAGGCGATGCAGTCGGGGATGCCGACGCCGCGATAGGCCGCGCCCGCTAGATAAAGACCTGGGTAATCCCGCAGACTGGTTTCGATTTGGGCAAGGTGGTCTAAATGACCCAGATTATACTGGGGCAGGGCGTTAGGCCAGCGATAAACGCGAGTAAAGCGAGGCACGGCCGTGATGTTGAGCGTCTCCGCAATTTCAGCCTGCGCCATGGTAATAAGCGCGTGGTCAGAGAGGGCGGTCACATCAGCCTGCCCATACCGACCGAGATAAACGCGCAACAGCGTTTGGTTGGTCGGGGCGCGATTGGCCCATTTTTGGGAACTCCACGTACAGGCCAGCGCGTCTCGCCCTTCCACTTGGGGAATGACGTAGCCGTAACCGGGGGGCAGGAGCGGAATGTTACCGCTTCTAAAAGCGAAGTTGACCAAGGCGGTGGAGGCGTAGGGAATGGCGGCGTGGGCTTGGGCTAAGCGGGGAGCCGTTTCCGCCAGCAACACGGCCGTGACAAATGCGGGCGTCGCTAAAATGACGCGGCGAGTTGTCCAGCTTGTGCTGTCCGTTTCCACGACCCAATCCCCCTGTTCTGAGCGATGGAGCGCGGTCACGGCCGTGTTCAGGTGTCGCTCGATTTGCGGCTGACTCGCCAGCCGTTCTCCCAGCCGCTGAACCAGCCGCCCCATGCCGTCCCGCAGGGCGACAAAAGGTGGGGGCGGCTCGTGGGGGTCGTTGGGGGCTGGCGTTGACACGGCCGTGCGTGCCGTCAGCCCGCCCAGCAAGCTACCGTGCATTTTTTCTAACTTACGCAATTGGGGAAAAGTCGCCGCCAAACTCAACTGTTCCGCCTGCCCCGCATAGATGCCGCCCATCAGCGGCTCAATCAGGTTATCAAACGCTTCCGCGCCCAGCCGTCGCCGCATAAACGCGGCCACGCTTTCATCCCCCTGCGACTCGGGCGCGGGCGGCAAATCTGCCTCGGCCGCGACCCGCTCGGCTCCTGCTTCGCTGAGCAGGTCGCTTTTATAAAGCGCGTCCAAATTAGTGGGAATCATGCCCGTCAGGCCAGCCGGCAGAGGGTGCAAACGGCCGTGGCGCAACACATAGGCGGTCTGGCTGGCGGGCTGGCGACCCTGTAGCTCGTTGCTCAGCCCCAGTTCGGCGGCCAAACCCATGCCGCGCGGCTTGCGCGACAAAAAGCAGTCAGCTCCCGCTTCAATGACCAGCCCTTCGACGTAATCGGTGGCGATTTTGCCGCCCCACCTGTCGCCCGCTTCCAGCAGGGCAATGCGCCAGCGCGGGGCAAGCTGATTGGCTCTATACACGGCCGTGAGTCCTGCAATCCCTCCGCCTACAACGATTAAATCATACATAAGACACTCTCTCTATGAAGCCTTTCAGCGTGTCAGCTCGTCAGCATCTCAGCCAGTGCGACAGCGCGACACACACGTCGCCCCTCGCACCTTGCACCTCGCACTCATCCAATCCACCCTACCTCAACCGCCTTCTCCCGAATCAAATCCGCCAGTTGGTGCATGAAACGGGGATCATCATTCAGCGCGGGCGGACGCTCCAGCCGCACGCCATTTTCCCGCGCCGCCTTTTGCGCTTCGATGTCAATGTCAAACAAAATCTCCACATGATCAGACACAAAACCGACGGGGATGCTAACCATGTTTTTGATGCCTTTGGCCGCCAGTTCAGGCACATATTCCTCGAGTTGCGGCCCCAGCCACGGCTCGGGACTACGTCCGGCAGACTGATAGCTCCATGACCATTGGTCGTCGCGTAACCCAGCTTTTTTGGCAACTAACACGGCCGTTTCGCGCAGTTGGCTATCATACGGGTCGCCCATTTTCAGGATGCGCACGGGCAGGCTGTGCGCACTAAAAATGACGTGAACGTCATCCCGCTCTGCCTCTGGCCAGCGGCTTAGCCCTTCTTGCACCCGCTCCGCCAGCGGCTCAATCAGCCCCGGTACGTTGTGATAGCTGTCAATGTTTACAAACGCAATCTGGCCGCGATACATTTCCAGCCCCGCCGCGATTTTCTTTTGGTATTTGGCGACGCTCATGCTGGAGTAGTGGGGCGCAAGCACCATGCTCACGGCGTGGGTGATACCGTCTGCTATCATTTGCCCCACCACTTCTTCTATCCAAGGTGCCCAGTGGCGCATCCCCAGATAAAACTTGAAGCGGTCGTCGTCTAGCGCGGCTTCGATGGTGGCTAATTGTCTGGTGGTGTATTCCATCAGGGGGGATTTGCCCCCAATTTGGGCATAGTTGTGGCTAATTTCGTCTAACACGGCCGTGGTCGTTGGCCGCCCACTGCGAATATCTGCCAAATAGCCCGGCAGTTCCTCAAGCGAATTTGGCCCCCCATACGCCATGATAAGTACCCCGATAGGTTTGTTTGTATTGTTATTGTTAGTCATCTGTTTTCCTTTTTTGCGTAGCTGGCGACAAAGTCGCTAGGACAATACACATACGTCGCCCCTCGCCCTTCGCACGTTCTACCGCGTCTGCTCCTGCACATAATCCACCACGCGCCGCACATTTTCGACGGGGGTCATGGGCAAAATACCGTGCCCGAGATTAAAGATATGGCCGACACGGCCGTGGGCCGCTTCCAAAATCAAATCAATATGCGCCTTCAGCTCCCGCCACGGCGCCAGCAACAAAATCGGGTCCAAATTCCCCATAATCGCCTGCTCCGCGCCTAGCTTGCTCCACGCCTCATCCAGCGGCAACTGCCAATCCACGCCGACCACATCCCCGCCCGTGCTCGCCACCAGTTCCAAATACGCACTCGTGCGCGTCGAGAAGTTAATCACGGGCACGTTTGCCTGTTCCAGCATGGTAAATAGCTTCTGGTTAAAGGGCAAAATGTACCGCTCATAATCATAGCGGCTCAAAATCCCCGCCCACGAATCAAACACCTGCAACGCTTGCGCTCCCGCCTGCGCCTGCTTCAGCAAATAATCCGCCTGTACTGTCACCAGCTTATCCATTAGGCGCGTCCACGCCGCTGGTTCCGCGTACATAAAGGTCTTCACCTTGTCATGATTTTTAGAACCGCCCCCCTCAATGGCGTAGCTCGCCAGCGTGTAGGGCGCACCCGCGAACCCAATCAAGGGCACGTTGCGCGACTCTAGCTCCCGCCGCACAAGGGCAATGGCGTCCAGCGTGGCCTGCAAATGTAGCTCGGCGGGCGGCGTGGCTAATATGTCCACGTCAAACGTGCGCTGAATCGGGTTGTGAATGACCGGCCCGACCCCTTTCTCGAAGGTCAGTTCCAGCCCCATGCCGATGAGCGGAGGCAGAATGTCGGCAAAAATAATGGCCGCATCCATGCCAAAGGCGTTAATCGGTTGCAGGGTGATTTCAGCCGCGATTTCGGGCGTGCCAATCGCCTCCAGCATCGTATGTTTTTCCCGCAGGGCGCGATATTCGGGCATGTATCGTCCCGCCTGCCGCATAAACCAGATGGGCGTGGCGTCTACAGGCAAGCGGTGGCAAGCGCGTAAAAAGCGGCTGGTCGGTTCGGCCTGGGTGGAGGCCGCTGTTGGTTGCTCTTTGGTTATCGGTCTCATTGTTCATTATCCTTTTGCCAGATGGCGTGTCCCACAAAAAACGGCCCGAGCCGTTCCAAATAGGTCGAGGTTTGTACGGTTTTGCGCATGCGCTGGACAATTTTGGAGATGCCCGTTAGGTCACTGCTGACCAGCCCCGTCACAAAATCGTTGTCGTTGGTGTCTAGTCCGTGGCACGCTAGCCGCACGTCTACAGCGTGCCCCGAAGAGCCATACGCCCGGCCGATGCCGCCATGCTCTTGCAAAATGGTGTTTTGTTCCTCTTGGCTCAGCTTTTCAAACGCGCCGCTCCGCCGCAGGGGATACCAGACGGCCCAGCTATATTGTGGGTCGGTGACGCGCACGGCCGGCTTGCGAAGCAGAACATAGTCCAAATCACGCTCGTAGCCAATCGAGTAGGTTCGACCCAGCATGGTGTAATGTGGTTTGGGGGTCAGACTGGTGAATGGCTCGCTGGTGAGCAGGGGGCGCACCGTTTCTACAAAGTAGGCGGGGTCGGTGCTGAAGGTGAGCAGGCCGATGCCTTGCGGGTCGTTGACATCGGCGTAGAGGACGCCAGAAATGCCAGATGTTTCGAGGGCGGTGATGCACACGGCCGTGTCCAAACACCCCCCAAAGGCCAGCAGTTGCAGATACAGCCGTTCATTCAGGCTGGTGGGGTTGCCTTCCGCGTCTTTGCCGTGTTCGCTGATGTCTACTTCTTTGGTTAACGGCCGTGTTTTTTCTTTCATTTCCATCATGAATTCTCTCTCTTAAATTTGTTATACTGTAGCTGGTCAGCCATTCAGCGGGTCAGCCATGAAGCTATGCGAGACAAGCCGCTTACCGCGCATCTTGCCCTTCGCCCCGCGCCTACCTAAAGGTGAAACTGTGATTAAAACCTTACCCACCCCCACCGATACGACCTTTTTAGAGCCAGTAGCCGCTTGGCCAGAGCAAGGGCAGTGGACATACGAAGATTATTTACGCCTGCCTACAGACGGCCGTCGGTACGAAATTGTCCAAGGAGTCCTTTACGTGGCCAGCGCACCGAGTTACATCCATCAATATGTTGTCGGCGAGATTCATGCTGAATTACGCTACTTTGTAAAGAAAAACAAGTTGGGCATTGTCTTGCCTGCCCCGTTTGATGTCCGCCTGCCTAACCAGCGCGGGGTGATTCAGCCAGATGTGTTGTTCATTCGAGCGGAAAACATGCCCGACCCCGAAACCGTCGCTTTTCGAGGCGTGCCCGATTTGGTGGTCGAAGTGCCTTCGCCCAGCACCCGCAGATACGATACGTCTATCAAGCTAGATGCGTATGAGCAGGCGGGGGTGCGAGAATATTGGATTATTGACCCGATTGCCCGCTTTGCGCTGGTCTATTCATTGCCAGAAAATGGCACCGAATATGTCCTTGCTGGCGAGTTTACGCCCAAAGAGCATCTCACTTCGCCGCTCTTGCCCGACTTTTCGCTCTTGCTCGCCGATGTTTTGCCACCGGGAGAATAAACATGTATACCGCTACCGTACCAGATGACCTCTCTGTCTTGCCCTCTGACCAATCATGGCCGTCACAGGGACAATGGACTTACGAAGATTACCTGCGTTTGCCAGATAACGGCCTGCGTTATGAAATCATCAAGGGAGTTTTATATATGGCGAATGCCCCCTCTTTTGCACATCAATATGCTGTGAATGAAATCGCGTTTGCGCTAACTGCGCATTGTAAAATGAAGCAGAGTGGCCGTGTTGTTTCTGCACCTTTTGAAGTACATTTGGCTGAGAACGTTCGCCCTGTTCTGCCCGATGTTCTCTATCTGGCTGATGCGAAACGTCTCGCAGTGGCGGCAAAATATTTTGAAGGTGTGCCGGATTTAATTGTTGAGGTGCTTTCGCCTAGCAGTCGTCGCCACGATATGCATACCAAACTGGGTATTTATGAACAAGCGGGTGTGCCCGAATATTGGCTGGTAGACCCAGTGAATCATTTTGTGGATGTCTATTTTTTGCCAGAAGGGGGGCGTGAATATGTTCTTTTGCAAACCTTCACGGCCGTGGACAACATCACTTCTAACATTTTGCCTGATTTTCAGCTACCCGCCGCCACTGTCTTCCTCAAGTAGCCACACGGCCGTGTCCAGCGCGTGATACGTAATAATCAGATCCGCGCCCGCCCGCTTCATGCTGATGAGCTTTTCCAACACGGCCGTGCGCTCATCCAGCCACCCCCTCTCCGCCGCCGCCTTTACCATGGCATACTCGCCGCTCACGTTATACGCCACCAGCGGCAAACTTGGGAACGCCTGCTTCACCCGATACAGCACATCCAGATAAGTGAGAGCCGGCTTCACCATTAGGAAATCCGCGCCCTCGGCCACGTCCAGCGCGGCTTCGCGCAGGGCTTCCTGCGCGTTAGCGGGATCCATCTGGTGCGTTTTGCGGTCGCCAAACTTGGGCGCACCGTCCGACGCATCCCGAAAGGGGCCATAAAAACCAGACGCATATTTGACTGCATAGGACATAATTGGCAGATGGGCAAAACCCGCCTCGTCTAGCGCGGCGCGGATGGCCGCCACCATGCCGTCCATCATGCCGCTGGGGGCGACGATGTCCGCGCCCGCCCGTGCGTGTGAGACGGCGACTTGTCCCAAAATGGCTAACGTTTCGTCGTTAAGTACGTAGCCCTCGGGTAGTGCCTGATGTTCGTGGTTGAGATGATTGAGCACGCCGCAATGGCCGTGGTCGGTGTATTCGCATAGGCACACGTCGGTGATGATGAGTAGGTCAGACACGGCCGTGTGTATCGCCCGAATCGCCTGCTGAACAATGCCGTCTGCGGCAAAATTTTCCTCCCCCACGGGGTCTTTGCTGGCCGGAATGCCGAATAAAAGCACGGCGGGAATGCCCAGGGCAAACGCTCGCTCCGCCTCTTTGGCCGCCTCATCCACCGAGAGCTGAAACACACCCGGCATAGAGCTAATCTCGCGCCGCACGTTTTCCCCATGCACCACAAATAGCGGATAAATCAGGTCAGAGGGCGTAAGCGTCGTCTCGCGCACCATCGCCCGCAGGGCTGGCGTGTGCCGCAAGCGGCGGGGTCGTACTCGAGGAAATAAAAGGGATGTTGTCATTTTTTCGTCCTTTATCGGGCACAGGCCAAAATGGCTTCTAGCAGGCCGTCCATGGTGTGTGTTTGTGCCACGGCCGTGACTTTTGCCCCCGCTGTTTCGACCGCCACGGCCGTGACCGGGCCAATCGTAGCGATTTTGGCCCCGTGCAGAGCCGCTTCGCCCGCGAGGGTGACAAAATTGTTAAACGTAGACGGGCTGGTAAAGGTCAGCCAATCCGCGCCAGCGCGTAAGGCCGCCCACTCTGGGGGGGTCGGTTCGCCCAGCACCGTGTCATAAGTGGGAATGGCCGTCACCAACGCGCCCGCTTGGCGCAAGCCGTCGGCCAGCGTGTCGTGGGCAAGGGCAGATTGCGGGATGAGGATTTTTTGGCCGCGCACGTCGGGCATGGCTTTGAGCAGACCCACGGCCGTGTATGTTTCGGGCAGTAAATCAGCGGGACGCTGACTCATTTCTTGCCACGCCGCCGCCGTTTTAGAGCCAACACACGCCACTTTTAACTGACCGCTGACCTCTGAATCTAAAGGCGCATGGCTTTTTGCCCAATAGCGCACCGCTGGTGGACTGGTAAAAATGAGCCAATCGTATTGGTCTAACTGTTGGTTGGCCGCATCTAGCGCGGCATTGGGCTGAATGGCGACCGTCTGAATCGTAGGGAAGAGTAGGGGCGTCGCGCCTAATTCGGCTAATTTGGCCGCGAATTTTTCCCCCTTGCGCCGCGTCCGCGTCACCACAATGCGTGAGCCTGCCAAAGTCGCGCTCATGCTTCTGCCCTCATGATCTCTTTCGCGCCCTGCCGCATGACGGCTAAGGCGACCTTTTCACCGACGGCCAATGGCTCACGGCCGTGTCCTTCTGCTCGTAATACGTGTTGCCCATCCGCCGAAGCGACCAAACCGCGCAGGAAAATCTCCTGCGTGTGCGGGTCTACCGTGGCATAGGCGGCTACGGGTGCGGAACAGCCTCCTTCGAGGAGAGCCAAAAACGCCCGCTCGGCCGTGACGGCCAGCCGCGTAGACGCATCTTCCAAAACGGCCAAATAAGAGAGAGTGGCGTGAGCATCGCGCCGACACTGCACGGCCAACGCGCCTTGCCCGGGCGCGGGAAGCATGAGGTCGAGCGGCAAATAATGGGTGATGGCGGCCGTGTCGCCCAGTCGTTCTAGCCCAGCGGCGGCCAGCACGGTGGCGTCGTACAGGTTGTCGTGCAGGACTTTGCGCTGGCGCGTGTCCACGTTGCCCCGAATCGCCCGGATTTGTAAATCGGGTCGCTGGGCGAGCAGTTGCGCGGCTCTGCGTTTGCTCCCCGTGCCGATGATTGCCTCGGGGGGCAGGGTGCTGAGCGTCTGCCCATTTTGCGCCACGAGCACGTCTTGAACGTTGGCGCGGGGGGGAATCGCGCCCAAGGTCAGCCCTTCTGCGTTTTCGACGGGCAAATCTTTGAGGGAATGAACGGCGAGGTCAATCACGGCCGTGTTTAACGCTTCTTCTAACTCGGCTGTGAACAGCCCCTTGCCGCCCACTTCAGGCAGAGGAATGCCCGCCTTTTGCGTCGCGTCCCCCCGCGTATTAAACGGCTGAATCTTAATCATCAGGTCTGGCCAGGCGCGGCGCAACAAATCAGCCACGTGGTTTGTTTGCCACAGGGCTAAATTTGATTGTCGCGTGCCAATGGTTAGGGTTTGGGGGCGGCTCATAGCGGGTTTAGTCGAGCGCGAATAGATAGCGCAGGCTGGCGGCATGGTTTTCCGCCTCGCCCCCGCTCGCCTCGCGGCGCAGGCGGGTGGTCGGTTCGTGCAGGAGTTTTTTTATCAGGGAGCGGGATAGATGTTCGATGTGTTGGCGCGTGTCTTCGTCCAAATCTGGGGGCATAAAACGCAGGGTGCGGGTCAGTTCCTGTTGGCGAATTTCCTCGGCATGGCGGCGCAGGTCGCGCAGGGTAGGGCGCACGGCCGCCTCCCGCAGTTGGCGGGCAAAATCAGTCAGTTCGCTTTGGATAATCGCCTCGACACGGGGCACTTCTTGCTGACGCTCCTGCAACGCTTCATCCACGCGGGCGCGTAAATCATCCACATCAAACAGGTGTACCCCCGCGAGTTGCCCCACGGCCGGGTCAACATTGCGCGGCACCGATAAATCGACCAGCCACAGCGGCCGCTGGGGTCGGTGCGCCATGCCTTTTTGCACCATGTCGGCCGTGATGAGCGGCTGGGTCGCCCCCGTAGCCACAAAAACGATGTCGGCTTGCCTGAGCAAAGGGGCTAAATCAGACAGGGCGGCTCCGTTTGCGCCGTAGCTGTGAGCAAGTTGCTGGGCGGTGGCTGGGGTGCGGTTGATGATCGTGAGATGGGTGGCCCCACGGCCGTGTAAATTTTTGAGCGCCAGTTGCGCCATTTCCCCCGCGCCCACCACCATGATGTTTTGCGCGGTCAAATTAGGAACCCGTTGCGCCATCAAATCCACGGCGGCGGAGCTGACGCTGGCCGCCCGGCAACTAATAGTTGTTTCGGTGCGGGCGCGTTTGCCGACCCGAATGGCGGTGCGTAGCAGGCTGGTCAGGGTGTGTCCCGCTGTTTGGACAGACACGGCCGTGTCAAACGACCGCCGCACTTGCCCCAAAATTTGAGGCTCGCCCAGCACCAGTGAATCTAAGCCAGCGGCCACTTTGAACAGATGTCGCGCCGCGTCCAGCCCTTCTCGCCGATAGAGATGCGGGTCTAATTTTTGGGCGCATACCTGTTTGTGCCCTGCCAGAAAATCACGCAAAACGTGACTGCTGGTGGCCGTGGCGTATAGCTCGAGCCGGTTGCAGGTGGAGAGAATGAGCAGTTCGTCTATCTCGGGTTGCTCTTGGCTGGCGACCAGAATGTGGGGCAGTTCCACGGCCGTGATGCTCAGTTTTTCGCGCAGAGCCAGAGGGGATGTATGATGGCTCAAGCCGACGCAATGGAGTCTGAGCGGTTGGGTTGGAAAGGCATTGTTAGCCAGTTGAGCCATTGAATTATTGTTCATAAGCGCGGGCAACAGCGAGTTGCACGCTGTTTAGGATGCTGTTGATGCGGCGCAAGAGGCGGGTGTTGGCTTCGGCCCGAATGCGGGCAGAGTCGGGGAGTTGTATCGCCGCTTCAACCATACTGTCGCGGAAGAACATGGTGGCTTGCAGGGCGTCGGTCAGGCCGATGTGGTGCTGACGGGCGTATTGGCCGTATTGTTCGCCTAGCTCTTGGGCTTCTTGCAGGACGTTTTCACGGCCGTGGTCATCTTCATCGAGGGCAATATATTGCATCAACACCCCCATCAGCCGCCGCCCCATCAGCCGCATCTTTGCCCGCTCTTGCTCATCCGAATCAGACAGCCAGCGATCATCCTGATGCAAGACAATGTTTTGCCGCGTATGCGTCAGTGCCGTTTGTGCCCAGACTTGTTCCACACTATTTTTAGGGCGATAGGTGGTTTGCGCCTCCAAAAATTCGTTTACGTCAGATAGCTTAAAACGACGATGGCCGCCAGGTGTGACCATGACCGGAATCTTGCCGCTGTTGGCCCAGCGGCGCAGGGTGGTGGCATGAATACCTAAACGCTCGGCCGCATCGGTTAGCGTTAGCCACTCATCGCCAGATGACAAAAGAGAAGTCACAACCAATATCCTTGTTTTGCTAAATGGGAGAAACGCAACGACGAAGCCAGAAGTTCAACTGTAAGCGTTCAGCCTCTCAGCCAGTCAGCACTTCAGCTTATTTTTCTCGACACAATTGGGTCATATTTGGGCGACTGCATTGCCTAGAACAGGAAGCAAATCGTTAAACAATCCCTATTAAGCCGAAAAAATCAAGTTTGG
>JBGTIZ010000460.1:0-21288 GCA_041745395.1 Promineifilaceae bacterium (SeqCode)
CCCACCACGAAGCCGTTATTACCGAATTAAATTTTTAACCTTCAATAGTCGTTTTTCTCTCGAGTAAAAAAATGGCTAAAGCCGTTACTACGAGCAAAAACGGTCAAGTTTGTAATGGTCACAAATTATCAGACCACAAAGAACACAGAGATGCTCTCGAGAAAATCTCCGTGCCCTCTGCGGTAAATTTTTTGTGCAAGCAACCCATGACCAATACAAAAAACGGTCAAGTTATTAAATTCTCATGCCTAAGCGACTACCCAAATTAAAAACCATGAACCCCTTGCTCCCCCCTATCGTCAGCCAAACGTGGTCCATAACCCCACTTTACAGTTATCTACAGCTCGTGACCGTCTTTACCCTGCTCAGTTTGCTCATTCAGCGAGAATTGACCATCAATTCCAAATGGCAATTTCCCCGCACCCTGCGGCGCGTTTTGCTCATTGGCATCATTCCCCTGTTGTTCGTCTTTTTTATCATCCTCAGTTGGCAAGTCGCGGCTGTCTCTTCCTGATGCAAGCGGCTCACAGGCTGACTAGCTGATGCGCTGATTAGCACGCTCCTTGAGCAATGCGCGTGTACGCCACCGACTCTTGAGGTAGCGATACCAACCGACCAGTAAGCCGCGATACTCTAAGCCTACCAAGTCGGAGGGGTAGCTGGTCTCTTTTTTCTCATTTTTGAAGGAGCGGGGGCTGAGCAAGAGATAGAGGCCATAGGGCAGGCGCAAGACAAAGCCGGGAATTTTGCGAGGATTGTCCCATAAGGTTTTGGTCAGGAAGGCGGAAAAGCCCACGCCATAGTTGTAAATTTGTTTTTGCAGAGCGGCGTACTCTTTGCGATGCACATGTTGCAAAAAGGCGGTTGGCTCATAGACGAGTTGGTAGCCGCCAAACAAAATTTGGACATACATCGCCAAATCATCGCCACAGGTGGTAATTGTGCCCGCGCCCAGAGCGGGGTCAAAATAGCCGACATCTTCAAGCACGCTCTTTTTGATGGCGAGATTGGCGCCTGTGCCGAAAATACCGGCTGAAAAGGGGTAGAAGGGACGGTCTAGTTTGTGGGCGGCCATGTCAAAAATGCGCCGCTCGTATCCTTTGTTGAAGCCGCCCGACTGCTCGAACCACGTTTGCTCGGCCGTGTCTAGCTCATAGGGAATAGTCAGCCCATTGACCGCACCGACGTTTTCGCCAGCGGCAAAGCCCCGCAGGATGCCGATGAGCCAATGGGGGTCTACGATGACATCATCATCGGTGTTGGCGATGATTTCCCCTTTGGCCGCCTCTGCTCCCGCGTTCCGCGCCCAGCATTGCCCTTGGTTTGGCTCGATGATGTAACGCAGATGAGGTAGGTCGGCAAATTGCTCTGTGACAACTTGGCGGGTTTGGTCGGTGCGGGGAGCATTATCCACGACGATAATTTCGTAATGGGGATAGTCAAGATGGCGTAATGATTCGAGACAGTCGGCCAACATTTTTGGCCGTTCATGGGTGCAGATGACAACGCTAATAAAAGGTGGCTCGGTAAGTAAGGCACGTTGCTCTTGGTGGCAGGCTGGCTCGAGGTCGGGCTGGTGGTTTAAGCGGCCGTCATGGGGTAGGCTGGTTAGCGCGTGTAGCCCATCGGCGATGAGGTGCTGGTTGATTGGCTCGTGCAGGGTTTCCCAGATGATGGGGGCGTATTCGGCGGGGGTGAGGGTGTCGCTACTGAAAGGGCATTCGATAAGGCCAAGAGGATGATTGTGGAGTCGGACTAAAATTTGGGCGGAACCGTAGCGCAGTTGCTTAAGGCTATCCACGGCCGTGAATGAGGGTAAGGGAGAACTTAACTCTACTTTCGTAACATGGATTGGCTGGAAGCTCATCGGCATCTTCTCCGAAGATAGGGGACAATGGTGGTCTGGTTACGAGATTGAACGAGCGAGAAAAACATATGTTGCTGAAACAACGTTACTTTACATTTTTTCTAATTCTGTTGAGTGGTTTGTGGTGGGGTTCCACGGCCGTGTTGGCTCAGGAAACACCCCCCACTGACGCAAACGTTGACCAAGAAATAGAAACAACAGAAACAACAGCTATTGAGCGCACTTTTGCCGACTGGGGGTATGCTGATTTGCGGATGCGCGGCCTGTATGCGACCGGCTCCTTGTGGTTCCCCTTCCAATCCGACTGGCCTATCACGGGTGATATTGAACTGGAGCTAGTTTACACTGCTTCCCCTTTATTGAACATGGACGAAGCGATTTTTACCGTCTTAGCCAACAACTTAGAGGTGACCAGCATCCGTCCCGTGGGGGATGGCTTGGAGCAACGGTTGCGGGTCACGATTCCCGCCAGCCAGCGGTTACCCGAGGGCATAACGCTCAGTTTTAATGGGTATTTACGCCTGACCGATAATTTTTGTGAGGATAGTTTTAACACGGGGCAATGGTTGCTCATTCGGGATAGCAGTACGCTGACGATTAACACGGCCGTGTCTGCCCCCACCCTTCAGTTAAGCGATTTGCCCCAAGCAATGGTTGTGCAAAGCGCGACCAACCCCGCGCCGCTTCTTTTTGTCGTGCCCGATGAGGCGGATGAGGTGACCTTGACCACGGCCGTGGCCGTCGCCAAACGACTCGGCACACAAATCAACGCCAATCACCTCCCCCTGCAAGTCGCTACCGCCGCTAGCCTCACCGGACGGCAAAAAGAGCAGAGCAATTTAATCCTCGTCGGCCTGCCCGAAAACAACGCCCTCATCCGCGAACTGGCCGATGATTTCCCCATCCCTCCCACCACCGAGGGCTTTGTTGCCCAAGATGGGGTGCTGATTCCTGCTACGGATGGGGTGGTGCAACTGTTCCGTTCGCCGTGGCATCCCCGGCGCAATATTTTGCTGGTCAGTGGCAACGATGCGGCGGGCTTGGAAATGGCTGGGCAAGCCTTTGCGGATGAGCCAACTTTTCGCTCGTTGCAGGGGCGGTTCCATTTTGTCCATCGTTTGGTTGATTTGCCCGAACCACGCCAACCACGGCCGTGGACAACGCCCCTCACCACCTTTGCCCAACTGGGGCAAAGCGACCTCACCACCATGGGGCTGGGTCTAACCGATAGCTTTTACTTCTTTCCCCAACCTGCCGGCACCCTGCTCGACCCCAGCCGCAACAACCAACTGCTGTTGCATCTCGCCTTTAGCCCCGCGCTACGCGCCCAAACCTCCTACGCCACCGTTTATGTCAACGACATTTATGTCGGTTCGGTTGACGCCGCCGCCACCAATGACGAGACATGGGTTGCCTTTGACCTGCCGACGCAAGCGTTAAATGAACGGCTCCTGCGGGGTGAAACTCGTGAGCTTAAGGTGCAACTCTCTATCGCCAATCTGTTGCCCACCAATAGTTGTGAACAGATTGACATTGAAAGCAGTTGGACAAAGGTGTATGCAGATTCTCACTTCGATGTGGGCTTTGTGCCCACGGAGTTGCCCGACTTGGCCGCTTTCCCTTATCCCTTTATTGATATTCAAGGGGGAAACCCCGTGCAGATTGTCATTCCTGAACGTCCCACGCGCTCTGAGTTGTCTTTGGCTTTATCTCTGGCTGCGGTTTTAGGGCAACAAAGTATCGGAGACACGGCCGTGGATCTGCGCCTCGCCACCGATGAAACCGCTCGCACCTATGCCGATTACCAACTCATCACTCTGGGCACTCCCAACCGTCACCCCCTGTTACGCCAGCTCATAGACGACACCCTGCTCACCACACCCCCCGACGTTTACCAACTGCTAGGCACGCCCCGCAACGGCTTTTTCCAAACCTTGCGCCCAGAGTGGCACGAAGAGCAAGTCGTTCTCGCCATTTTTGGCGAAACCCCCCAAGGGTTTAACATCGCCGCCGAAGCGTTCTACGAACAAGGCTATCTTGTGCGCGAAACTGGCTCCCTCGCCCTCATTCGCCCCGGGCATGACCCCGTCGTCGTCTACCGCGAGGCCGGCGTTTTTCGCCCCATCATCACCCGTCCCGACCTCATCGCGGCTGAGATAACCCCTGAGCCAGAAGCGACGGTTTTGCCCGAACCACAAGCCCCGCCCGAGCCAGACGAAATCCGGGAAGTGACCAGCTTGACCAATACGGAATGGCTAATTTTGGTCAGCACCACCTTCCTCGTGATTCTGGTTAGCATCGCCGCGCTCATCCGCATCGCGTGGCGCATCCGCGCCTAGTAGTTCAACAGAAAAGTTTTGACGGGTTCTACTCAAGTAATTATTCGTCAAAACAATATTGTCGGACTACTAGCCTCGTGTCCGTGATACTGCGTGCGTAGGGGCTAAGTTCCTCAAAGGAACTTAGCCCCTATACTTGGGGAAGTGGTTTAAATCGGTTTGCTACTTCTCCCTAACCTCCCCCTACGGAATCCACTTCACCTCTGAAAAATCAGGCTTCCGCTTCTCCAAAAACGCATTCCGCCCCTCTTTCGCCTCCTCCGTCATATACGCCAGCCGCGTCGCCTCCCCCGCAAACACCTGTTGCCCCACCATGCCATCATCCGTCAGGTTAAAGGCAAACTTCAGCATCTTAATCGAGGTCGGCGACTTCGCCAAAATCTCCTGCGCCCACTGGTACGCCGTATCCTCTAGCTCATCATGTGGAATGACGGCGTTGACCATGCCCATCTCATACGCTTCCTGCGCCGAATAATTGCGCCCCAGGAAGAAAATCTCCCGCGCCCGCTTTTGCCCCACCATTTTGGCTAAATAAGCGGAGCCATAGCCGCCATCAAAGCTGGTCACGTCCGCATCCGTTTGTTTGAAAATGGCGTGTTCTTTACTCGCCAGCGTCAGGTCACAGACGACGTGCAGGCTGTGCCCGCCGCCCACGGCCCAGCCCGGCACCACGGCAATGACCACTTTGGGCATGAAGCGAATCAGCCGTTGCACCTCCAAAATGTTCAGGCGGGGCATGCCGTCCTCGTCCACATACCCCTGATGGCCGCGTGTGCGCTGGTCGCCGCCACTGCAAAAAGCGTAGCCGCCATCTTTGGGCGATGGCCCTTCGCCACTGAACAAGATGACCCCAATCGAGGTGTCTTCGCGGGCGTCTAAGAACGCCTGATACAGCTCGGCCACCGTTTTGGGTCGAAAGGCGTTGCGCACTTCGGGTCGGTTGAAGGCGATGCGGGCCACGCCGCTCGACTTTTTATAGGTGATGTCTTCGTACTCTTTGACGGTAATCCAGTTTGGTTTGTTCATGGTTTTCTGCTCTCTTTTGTAGGAATGATAAAAAGGTTGTAAGGGTTTGTCAGACGCTGTTTATAGCACATTTTGGCTTGGGGTTGGGTTCGTGAAACACACCATTCTTAAGTATAATGTAACTGCTAACGCACTCGAGGGCTGAAGCTTTGTCGAAGCCCGTCCTTTTGCCTTCTACAAGCTCAGGCAACGGACTTGTTGGTTAGCAGTTAAAGTATAATGCCCTAACATAAAGGAGAAAAGGTTCTTCAGGAATTCAGGGGGTTGACATCAAATGATGCGCGAAACGCCATGTGTGTCCAGAGAGACCTGCGCATCACGTATTCCATTTCAGACCAAACCCCATGAGATCCCAAAGAGCCGGAGAAAATTATGCTAACACAGCTCTCGATAGAAAATTTCCGCTTGTTTAAACAATTGCACATCAATGACCTTGCTCCTGTTAACCTGATTGTGGGCAAGAACAATGTGGGCAAGACCAGTTTGTTAGATGCTCTCTATCTGTTGGTTAGCCCTGATGATACCCTCACTATGCTTGAGTTGTTAACCAAACGTGGTGAGTATTTTACAGTGGAGGAACAAGGGGAGAGGCGGCGACTGTATGAATTTTCCCATCTGTTTTATGGACATCAACTTGATAGCCACTCGGTTTGTGAGCTACAAGCACAAGGCAAGACAGGAGATAATCAACTCCGTATATTCTATCAAGTAGAAGATGGGAAACTGGCATTTGTTAATGGGCAACAACAAAATAGACGCTACTTGTCAGCGTCTGGTGAGGCGAGTTACTTCAATCGTTCTCGCTATTTGTCTGAGGAGGTCGTTTATCTTACGACTGACCATTTTGCCTATGATGATTTAGCCGTGTTATGGAATCGTCTGATTACAACCTCTAAAGCAAAAAAGCAACATGTTATCGAGATGTTACAGATTTTGGAGCCAGAGGTGGATGATGTTTTGTTTTTGGCACAGCCCACCAAAAAATCGGGGATTGTCTTATCTCTGAAGGGGCAAGATAAACCTGTGCCGTTGGGCAGTATGGGAGATGGGATGACTCGGATTTTGGCGATTGCGCTGGCTTTGGCCAATGTGGAAAATGGCTTTTTGCTTGTGGATGAGATTGATACGGGTCTGCATTATCGGACAATTACGGATATGTGGGCGTTGGTGCTGACCACGGCCGTGCGTCTCAACATTCAAGTTTTTGCCACCACCCACAGCCTCGACTGCATCCGCTCCTTTGGCGAAGCCCTCACCACCCCCCTTGCCCTCAACGGCCATCAGCCACAAAGTTTGAGCGATGCGGGTCGTCTCATTCGCCTACAGCGACGCGACACCGATATAGAAGCCATTCTTTACGACAGCCAAGAAATTGCCTTCAGCGTGGCCCAAGAAATAGAGGTGCGTTGATTTCTCATGACACTTTCGACCAAAGCATCTGCTTTTCTGTATGTTGAAGGGGCACATGACCAGCACGTTATTTGGGCTTTGTGCCAAGCGCATCACATCTCTCAAACCTTTGATGTGGTGCGCCCCAAAGAGAGCCAACAGACGGCTGATTCTTGGCAAACCTTACTGCGCAGTTTGGAAATACAGCTCATGGGGGATCTAGCTGACATTTCTGCTTTGGGCGTCTTGCTCGATGCAGATACAGACCCTATGCAGAGGTGGCAAGAAATTATGGCGACTGTCTCCCGCGTCCAGCCTGCTTATTCATGGCCGACAAAGCCACAAATAGGGGGAACCATTCTGTTATCTCCCGATGCGTACACGCCTCGTTTAGGCGTGTGGCTCATGCCCGACAATCAGGCGGCTGGGGAGCTAGAGGATTTTGTGAGTTGGCTTATTCCAACTGGCGATGAACTAGCTCCTCTGGCACATAAAATTTTAGATGAAATTGACGAGGCTGGATTAAAAAGGTATAAAAAACGCCCCAAGGCATTTTTGCATACGTGGCTAGCGTGGCAAAAACGGCCGTTGCCTATGGGGCAAGCCATTACGGAAAAAGTGCTACTGGCGGATGCGCCATTGGCACAGCAATTTGTGGCGTGGCTCAGGCAATTGTTCGAGGCATAGATGAGTCATAAAAAAACGCCCGACTGTTTCTAGCAAACAGTCGGGCGTTTTGGTTAGATCTTTCCCCCCCAAGGTGGGTTTTACCAGTTGATGTTTACAGAGCTACTGCCACTGCTGGGCACGGCCGTGGAACGATTCCCACCACCTTGCCAAATTACATTGCCACCCTGCTTCACAATAAACTTAAACTGAACGGTTTGACCCGCACTCGTCGTGAACACCACTGGGCCACTCCACGAGCTACTGCTCTGCCACGTCAGCGGAATCGCATTGGCCGTATTCCAGTTGCCCAGTTCCGGCACATTACCGACCACAAACATATCTTGCCCCGGCTGGGTCACAAATCCATTGACCGTAAACGTTACCGTGCTATTTGCCGGAACAGGCGTGGGGGTGGGGGTGACACCCACGATCGCCCCACCATGAATGGCTAAGGCAGACATGGCGTTGACGCTCACGGTTGCCCAGCCCCCATTGCCTACCGTGACGGTTGGGCCACTGCATTGACCATTCTCAAAGTTGCCCGCCGTGATGTTGCAGTAGGTTCCGGGAGCCATGCCCGTTTGGAACGTTTGGTTGCTGATATTGTTGCCCTGACGATTGATAACGACGAAGCCTGCGCCGCCGTTTGCGCCACTGCGGGTAAAGGCGATCTGGTTGCCGCCGTTGCTCCACCAGTTGGTGACGTTGAACGCGCCAGCCGTGGTGGTGTGGTTGCGGAAGGCGACCATATTGGCGATGGGCAACCAGCGGTGCTCACATTTCCATTCGTTGGCGAAGCAGTTGAGCGAGCCATTATTGTTATAGACGCTCTTGGTATTGCCTTGGCCGTCGTGGGGAGGGCCTTGCGAATCATTGACGCCGCCCCATTCGTAGCTGGACATTACTTTGGGATAGCCATAGGGCCAAGCCAGCATGTACACGTTGGCTAAATCATACAGCGTGCCACTGCGATGGGTCACATCGGCGGCCATGCCGTGCCCGCGCTGGTTGTCGTGGTTATCTACAAAGACGACGGCGTCGGTTGCGGCCATGAAGCCCCACGCTTCCCCAAAATTGCTGAGCCAAGCAAGTTGACCAGAGGCAAACGTTTCGCCAATTTTTTGACTATATTTGAACTCAGTCACGTCAAAGTAAGGGGTGTACTCGCCTGAGCTAATCGACTGACCACCGGGGTCAATTACTTCGAGGAAGACATAATAATCGCCGCTCACGCCGCCAAAAATGGTGTTAATGTCGGCTACGTTCATATGTTTGGCCGCGTCCACGCGGAAGCCCGCCACGCCGATGTTTACCAAATCTTGCAGGTACGCTTGGATTTGGCTACGCACGTAGGGGGAACCCTGATTGAGGTCGGGCAGACCCGACAGTTGGCAATGGCGCACGCGCCACGCATTGTTGTTGTAGTCGCTCCCCTGAATATTGGCGGGACTGCAAGAGTTGAAATCGTTGCTGGAGTAGGTAGGGTAGCTGAGGGTGGCGCGGTTAAAGGTGGAGCCGTTCACGCCTACGCCCACTTGGTCCGCCATGTGGTTGATGATGGCGTCCACATAAATGTCAACGCCGTGCTGTTGGCAGGTGTTGACCATGCTGATGAACTCTTGGCGCGTGCCGCTCCGGCTTTCTAGCTGGTAGCTGACGGGTTGATAACGTGCCCACCAAGCGAAATCAGTGACTTGTTTGTGGTTAATGTGTTCGTTGGGGGGGGAGACCTGCACGGCCGAGAACCCTTTTGGCCCGAGGAAATTGACACACTCTTGCTCGATGTCGCTCCATTTCCACTCGAATAAATGGACAAAAACGGTGCGGTCTGGCAAAGCGGCCACGGCCGTGTTTTGCGGCCGAAGCAAAGCGAAAAACGCGCCCATGAGCGCGGCTATTATGACAATTCCCAACCCGATTTGGGCAAAACGACTTCTGGACACCATGTGCTTTCTCCTATGGTATAGTCTGACCAATTGCCAGACGATTTATTTGTGGCAAAGTGCCTAAAACTAGTTGCAGTGTAAACTAATTTGGTGGGGCAAACGCCAGAGAAACTGCACAAAAACTGCACAAATGGGTTGGGGGAGTTGTCGGGGGTGTTTTGCTCAGGTAATCGGGTGAAAAGTAAAAAGTGAGAAGTGGCGAACCACTTCTCACTTCTTACTTCTAACTTCTCACTTAATCTTCCGCACCGTCAGCCACGACCCACCCCGCGACTCATTCGCCTCCTGAATCGCCTTCGCCGAGCCGACCACAGCTACGATTCCCTGTTCTTTATACGCCTCTAGCACCTCTCCAAAATCATGAATGTGCTGGAGCGTCGTATTTAGCACCTCGTTCCGCTTTTGCTGGCGATACTCATCCGTAATGCCCAACAGATACCGACTGAGCGAGGTATATCCCTTGGCATCGGGAAGCTGGTAGCTGTCCATACTGCCAATCACGCCGATAATCGCCTTGGCAATATCATCAGGCGTGAGCTGAAGCTGGCGCAGGAACACGGCCGTGTCATCATACACCTCGAGCGTCGGGAGCAAATTCGGGTCACGATAGCTCACCTGCTGGAACACCCCCGTGTACGCATCAAACGGCGCAAACGCCCCATACGCCCCGCCGCGCATCCGCACCCGCTCCCACAGATAATTCGTGTTTAGCAAATTCGTAATCACGCCGGCCGAACTGTGATGCGTGTAGCCGAGGTCAAACAGATTGACCGCCTTGCCCACATAGTTAACCTGGGCAGGGATGGTCAACCCTTCGTTTTGGGGCAATGTGCCCCGCGTCCACGTTTGCAGTTGGGTCACGGCCGTGGGGAACGCGCTCAAAAAGTCACCCAGCGCCGGCTGGAAGTCGCCCCAATTCTCGTCATCAAGGGTGATATTGCACAGCATATTCGCCCGATTGACCAGCAGACCGCGCACCCTTTCCAATTTTTCCAGCACGCTCGGCCAATCTTTTTCGACATCCTCTGCCAGTTGGCGCACAAAGAAGAGGTATTCGACGCCGCCCATCATCTCTTTCAGCCAGCCCGCTTCGCTGAAGTGCGCCGCCAAGCGACCCGCCGCTACTTGATGCCCCGCTGGAATGAGACTGCCTTCTTCGCTCGCTTTTTCTTCCAGCACCATCTGGCGGAACCGCTCTTGGTTGTCTAGCTTCACACCCAGTAGCACGTCTCGCATGATGTTGAGCATCTCACGGCCGTGGGTCATCGTCGCTTTACCGCGCAAAGAGAGCCACGCCACCGCTTCCGCCTCATCCCGTTTCGACGAAATGTAGCGGGAAGGATAAATGCCGCCCGTCGTGCGCCCGATGCGCTGGGCTAGCTTGACATAATCCTCATCTTCCGTGCCCATTTCGGTCAGCGCGTAGCTAAACAGGGGCACATACGGGAGCAGTTCCTGCGGCAACACGCGCAAATTCATGCCCACGCTAAAGTAAATAATGCCGTTGGTGAACAAATCATGGTACACAATTTCCGCGCCCTGCATCTGGCTGACTGCAATTGGAATGGTGCGCACGTCTGGCTCAATGTCGGCCAAGGTAAGCATGGGGAGCCGCGCCAACGCTTCGGGGTCGTCGGGCTTTTCCTGATGCGCGAGCAAGGCGCGAGCCGTTTCGGCAACTTCGGCCAGTTCGCTGGCGTTCATGACGGCTTGGATTTGCTCCAAGCGGGCTTTTTCTTCTGCTTCCTGACGGTCAGACGCGGCCGTGTCTGGCTCTAAAATAATTGTCGTGCGATGCAAATTATCGACCACATATTCCCGCAATAATTTGGCAAAATATTGCTCATCTTCGGCGTAAGCCGCTTTGACCGCCGCCAGCGGGGCTTCAAAACGGAGCGGCTCCAGCGGGTCGCCGTCATACAGCCATTTGCCCAGCGAGGAGAGCATAATCGCCAGCCCACGCGGGAAACTGCCCGTGTTTTGCTCCCGCATTCTGAACTCAGCCGTGTTGATGGCCGCTTCTATCGCCTCTGGTTCAAACCCCTCGCTACTAAGCTGGGCGAGCGTTTCCAAAATCAACGGTTCCACTTTGTCCACGTTTTCGGCGGTGATGCCTTTCAGCCCCGCGCTAAACATCGGTTGGCGCAAATAGTTGGCAAACCCCCCGCCCATCATATCTTCGCCCAAGCCAGAATCGATTAACGCCTTGCGCAACGGGGAGCCAGCCGTGCCCGAAAGAACGTGTCCCAAAACAGACAGCGCCAGGTCAACGGCGATATCGTCCAGTTCGGGCAGGAGCCAGTTCATATCCACATAATATTTGGCTTCGTCGCTGGGGGTATCTTCGTCGATGGGGTAGGGGTAGCTGAGTTGTTTTGGTTCAGGGGTGAGAGACACGGCCGTGATAGCCGAATCCACCTCAATCGCCTCAAAATCCCGCAAATATTCATCCAGCAGGCGCAACCGCTCCGTTACATCATCATCCCCATAAAAATAGATGCGGCTATTGGCGGGATGATAAAAGGTCTCGTGGAACGCCTTAAACTGCTCATAGGTCAGGTCAGGAATGGCTTCTGGATTCCCGCCCGAATCTTCGGCGTAGGTATGCCCTGCGGGGAAAAGGGATTGTTGCGTATAGCGACCCAGCACTCCTTCGGGGGAGGAGTACGCTCCTTTCATTTCGTTAAAAACGACCCCTTTGTAGAATAGCTCCTCTTTTTCGGGGTTAATCTCGTAATGCCACCCCTCCTGCTGTAAATGTTGCGGGGTGATGAGCGGATAAAAAACGGCGTCCAGATACACATCAACGAGGTTGTAAAAATCCTGCACGTTTTGGCTGGCGACGGGGTAGCACGTTTTATCGGGATAGGTGAAGGCATTCAGAAAGGTCTTGAGCGACCCTTTGACCATCTCGATAAATGGCTCCTTCACGGGGTACTTGCGCGACCCCGCCAGAACCGAATGTTCCATAATGTGGGCAATGCCCGTCGAGTCGCTCGGCGGGGTGCGAAACGTCACGCCAAACACTTTGTTTTCGTCTTCGTTGCTCAGCGAAAGCAGTTCCGCGCCGCTCCGAGCATGGCGATAAAGCCGCGCCGTAGTGTTCAGTTCTTCTATCTCTTCTTCGCGCAGTAGCTGGAAGCCGTATTGTAATTCTGTGGTCATATGGTTGCTCCTGAATTTGGGGTTCTGTTTACTTGAATGTGTTGTTGGTTTTCTAAATAAGCATCACGGGGATGCAAGCGATTTTGCCACGCCGCCAGCACCCGTTTTCGTAGAGAGTCTGACATCGCTGTGGGTAACTCTGTGGGGGGAAAGAAGTGGAATTCGCTCAATTCGCTAGCGGGAAGCCGAATAGCGGCTATCTGTTCAGGGGTGAGGGTTCCCCCATCAAAAATAAACATCAGGGATTCCGTTTTGGGAGGGGCGGCCTCGTTGTAATCCACCACCAGCACTGCCCCAATCGGCACGACCAGCCCGATTTCTTCTAAAATTTCTCGTTGGCAACATTGTTTGGGGGATTCGTCTTGCTCGACCACGCCGCCTGGGATTTCCCAGACGGGTTTGTAGGTGGGTTTGACGAGCAGAACACGGCCGTGGTCATCACAAAACAAACAACCCGCGCCCATGCGCTTCTGGGGCAATGTTTGGTAATATTCCTCTGGTGGTAAGGTCATCTGTAGAGGGGGGAGTGATCCTTGTGAACGCCCATTTATTCATTACTCCTTATTCATTACTCATTGCCCCCGCCGATTGTAGCATACCCACGGCCGTGTCTAAATCGGAAACGAGTTAGCGACCAGAGCGCAGAGGGTCATCCCCCTCCGCAATGGCGTAAGGCATACCGTCCGTGTTGAAAAAGAAGCCCACACGGCCGTGTCTATCAATCCCAATCAGCCCCCCCTTGCCATTCTCCCCCATCCGTTCCGCCAACATCTTAATCGCCGCCTCACACGCCGCGCCCGCCGACATGCCCAGCCCCATCAAATCACACGCATACTTGCTCAGCACCACCTTCATAATCGATTCCCCATGCCCCGTCGAGCCAACCGCCCCCGTCAGATTATCCGCATAGCCACCTGAGCCAACCAGCGGGCTATCCCCCACCCGTCCCGGTAACTGCCCCCGCGTGCCGCCTGTCGAAGTCGCCGCCGCTAGATTGCCCTGCTGGTCAATCGCCACCGCGCCCACCGTGTCCCCCATCGAGCCAGGAATGATAAACGGCTCCGTCGTTTCAAAATCTGCCCGCTCCTGAATTTTTTCCGCCCACACCCGCTCATCATCAATAATTAGCTCCGCCTCGTCACAGCGGGGAAAGCCAATCTGGTCGGCAAACGCGCTCGCCCCTTCTGCCACCAAAACGGCGTGTTCGGTTTGGGTCATCACCTGTCGCGCTAGGCTAATCGGGTAGCGCACGCGCCGCACGGCCGCCACACAGCCCAGTTGTAACGTCGCCCCATCCATAATCAGGGCGTCCATTTCCACTGTGCCCGCGCTGGTCAGATAACTGCCCACGCCCGCATCGAGAACGGGGCAATCTTCCAAAATATGAGTGGCCGCTTCGACCGCATCGAGTGCGGAGCCGCCCGCTAAAAGAATCACGCGACCCACTTCGGCCGCTTCTTCACACGCCGCAATGCCTTCTTGCAGGCGGGATGAGTCGAGTTTCCACGCGCCCGCGCCGCCGTGGACAATAATGGCTGGTTTCATCATCATTTCTCCAAATAGATTTCGAGGGGTTCGTTGATGACCTGCATCTCCATCAACGCCCACATTGTACCGTGAAAGCACATTTTTTGCGCCATTTGAGCCATCTCTAAGGGGGTGTAGGGCATATCCTCTTGGAGCCACCAGCAGAGCAGGGCGTAGGTGGAGCCAGCGACGTGCTGGGCGATGAGGTCAATGGGGATGGCTTCCTCCACGGCCGTGGGTTTTTCCGCCCGAATCTCCGCCGCGACCACTTCCGCGATATAGCTGATAATGCGATGCGCTACATACCCCACTCCCCCCTCCCCAATCAACACCCGATACATCGTGGCATGTTCCGCCACATGCTCAAAAATCAGCCGATCTGAAGTCCAATCATGCCAGAATGGCTGGTCATCATTTTGCGCTTCCATTTCTTGCACCAACTCATCAAATCGCTCCTCCAGCGTCGCCATCAGCAACTCCTCCTTACTGCCAAAATGAAGATAAAAGGTAGCGCGATTCAAATCAGCCTGATTGGTAATATCGGTGATGCTGATACTGTCATAATCTTGCGTCAAAATCAGCTCAAGCAGAGCTTCCCCCAGCAGGCGGCGGGTGCGCCGTACGCGGCGGTCTAATGGTTTTTTACTGGTGGGCATGAGTTTGCTCCGGCACGAATTGGGTAGAAACCAGATAGTTTATAAACAACTGTCGTTTAAGCAACATGAAGTTGAAATTGGTGTTGACAGAACGGCCTGTTTGCCCGTATTTTATAGGCAATTAGTTTATTTATCAACACACTGTTGATTAAAACCCATCTACAAACGAGGTGATCTTCCCCATGACCATCAAACAAGTGCCCACTGTGCCCGGCCGTTTTTTGCTTGGTAGCCTACATGAATTTAAGAACCCACTCCCTTTTATTGACCGCCTAGTGCGAGAATATGATGAAATTGCCCATTTCAAAGTGGCGCACTTTGATTTTTACCTTGTTTTGACCCCAGAACTGGTGCGCGAAGTGCTGGTCACCAAAGCGGCCGATTTTCCCAAGGATAAGCGGGACAATGATATTTTGAGCAAGTTTATCGGGCGGGGCTTGGTCACAACTAATGGTGAGACGCACAAGCGACAGAGAAAGCTGGCGCAACCGGCGTTTCACACGCGCCGCATTGAGGCGTATGCGGACACGATGGTGGATTATACGGAACGACTCACGGCCGTGTGGCAAACCAATGATGAACGCGACATCAGCGAAGCGATGTACGAACTGACCATGTACATCGTCAGCAAAACCCTGTTCGACACAGGCATGGACGACATGGCCGACCGCGCCGACCTGATTGGGCAGGCCATTCATGATTTGCAGGCCGTGACCAACGATGATTTTCAGCGGGTGGTGCAATGGCCGGAATGGATGCCCCTGGCGCACAATCGCCAGCGCAAAGCGGCGCGGGCGGTGCTGGACGAGACGGTTAACAAGCTGATTGCCGAACGGCGGGCTGGCCCTTTCGAGGATAAAGGGGATTTGCTCTCCATGTTTTTGCAGACGCAGGATGAAGAGGGCGCGTATCTGACGGATACTGAGGTGCGCGACCAACTGGTGACGGTTTTTGTGGCGGGGCATGAGACGACTTCCAATGCGCTGTCGTGGACGCTTTATTTACTTACTCAACATCCAGAGGTAGCGGAGCGGCTTCGGGCAGAAGTGGATGAGGTGTTACACGGCCGTGTGCCCACCCTGACCGACATGCGCCAACTCACCTACACCCAGCAAGTCATCAAAGAATCCATGCGGCTCATCCCCCCCGTCTGGACACTCTCGGGTCGCCAAGCGGCGCATGATGTCCAGATTGGCGACTATCTCATTCCCCAAGGCAGTGTCGTTATGGTCTCCCCTTGGGCCATGCACCACAACCACCGCTACTTTGCCGACCCGCAACGCTTCGATCCCGAACGCTTCACCCCAGAAAACGAGGCTGAAATTCCCCGCTATGTTTATTTTCCCTTTGGCGCAGGCGGACGGGTTTGCATCGGCAATTCGTTCGCCATGATGGAAGCGACGCTTATTCTAGCCACGCTCATCCAGCAATTTACGTTTGCGCTGGTTCCCGGCCAAACCATCGAACCCAATCCACAGGTCACGGTCTCTCCCAAGCATGGCTTGCGGATGCGGGTTTCGCGCCGCGAGGCCCTCGATGAAGTAGATAGCTTCCCGCTGGCTGACTTAATCGCCGTCTAAAAGCTACGCCTAGAGAAGAGCGACTTGACACATGACACGTGAAACATGACACCGTAGAGTAAAAAGTTTGACACACGGCCGTGGTTTGCTATAATTCTGCCCGTTGCCTATTTTCCTCAGTAGCTCAACGGCAGAGCATACGGCTGTTAACCGTAGGGTTGTTGGTTCGAGTCCAACCTGAGGAGCTAAAGGTCAAAACCTTCCCCCCAAGGTTTTGGCCTTTTTTTGTTGCCTAAAAGCCACCCCACTCCGTTGCCTTTTCCCCCCGCTCATGCGATAGTAACATAAATAGGGTAAAACCCACTTCACATGAACATGTGACACATTACAACAGCATCTTCCCAAAACATAAGGGTGGCTTCCTCTCCTGGCACTTTTTATCCAGCGCGATTAGTTGACTCCCGCTGAGTGCCGGGAGTTTCTACCACGGATTTTTGAGAAGATACTTACAAAAGGAAAATCTTATGGCTCTTTATGACAAACCAGTCCGAAAGTTATTTTGGGATATGGTCACCGATATGTCTTTGCAAAAAGGGGAGGTTTTAACCAGACAACAGGTGATTGACTGGTTCAGTGCAAACTATCCCAAAGTGAAGCCAGCCACCATAGCCGCCCATTTGATCCGGCTCTCGGTCAATGCGCCCAGCCGCCATCATTACAGTGCCAAACCAGATGAAGATGACCTTCTCTACCAGATTGACAGCAGTCGGTTTCGCCTCTACGAGGCCACCAGTGATCCACTCCCTGTGATGCAAGATACGGGATCACCAGAGGAAATAGAACCAGAAGAAAGTGCTGACACGCTGACCGGTGCGGAGTTTGCCTACGAACGGGATTTGAAGCATTTTCTTGCCAGAAATCTAGCACTTGTTGAGCCAGGTCTGCGTCTGTTCGAGGAGGAAGGTATTACTGGCCTGGAATTTCCAGTAGGCGGCCGTTTCATTGACATTTTGGCCGTAGACGTGCAGGGCAATCTGGTAGTAATCGAACTGAAAGTATCCAAAGGATATGATCGAGTCGTGGGCCAACTACTGCGCTACATGGCCTGGATTGAACAAAACCAAGCGGAACCAGACCAGCAGGTGCGCGGTATCATCATTGCTCGCGCCATTTCTGATGATTTGCGGCTGGCTTGCTCTCGTGTGGCGGGTGTGGGTTTGTTTGAATATGAGCTGGCTGTTACGGTGCGTCGCATCAATTAACTGCAAAAGTAACTTGAACCATGTCTAATTTTGCCTAAAAGCCACCCTACCCCGTTGTCTTTTACCCTCGCTCATGCGATAGTAACAGAGATAGGGTCAAGGTATGCCTTGACCCGCTTCACATCAAAACATTAGGCTCTTTGGGAATTCATGAGGTCAATGAGTCATTGTCTCTTAGCTCAACTGGTTACGTCCAGAGAAGAGCCACCTGACACATGACACTGTAAAGACGCACACATTACAACAGGAGAAAAATATGACAAAGCCAGTAGCTCTGTTGATCTTAGACGGCTGGGGCATTCGCGAAAAAAGCGACGGCAACGCCGTTATGCTCGCCAACACCCCCAACTTTGACCATTGGTATCGCTACCACGAACGCGCCATTCTCGACGCCTCTGGTGAAGAAGTCGGCCTGCCGCTGGGGCAGATGGGCAACTCCGAAGTCGGCCATCTCAACCTTGGCGCGGGGCGCATTGTCTACCAAGACATCACCCGCATCCACCTCGCCATCCGGGACGGTTCCTTCTTCCAAATGCCCGTCCTCGTCAACAACATGACTGCCCTTAAAGTCACGGGGGGCAACCTGCACCTCATTGGCCTGCTGGGCAATGGGGGCGTGCATAGCCACGAAGACCATCTCTACGCCCTGCTCAAGCTAGCCCAAAGGCAGGGACTCAACCCCATTGTGCACGTAATTACCGACGGCCGTGATACCCCGCCCCAAAGTTCAGCTTTCTTCATCAAAAAATTAGAGCAATTTGTCCAAGAAGAAGGCGTGGGACTTATTGCCTCCGTCAGCGGTCGCTATTACGCCATGGACAGGGACAACCGCTGGCCGCGCACCAAACTGGGCTACGACGCCATTGTCAATCATGAGGCGAATCACGAATTCGCCACCGCCAGCGAAGCGATTCAAGCTAGCCACGAGGCCCACGTCACCGACGAATTCATTATGCCTGTCACCATTCGGACCGACCAAGATGTGGCTCTGAAACCGGGTGACGGGATTATTTTCTATAATTTTCGTGCTGACCGTATGCGCCAACTGGTCAAAGCGATTGCCCTGCCCGGTTTTGACGGCTTCGTGCGAGAGAAAATCAAAGATTTAACCCTGCTGACCATGACCAATTATGATTCGACCCTTCCCGTTCAGGTCATCTTCCCTGAAATCGCGCTAACCAACGTCTTGGCCGAAGTTGTGAGCAAAGCGGGTCTGCGCCAACTCCACGCCGCCGAAACAGAAAAATACCCTCACGTCACCTACTTTTTTAATGGCGGGGCGGAAATTCCCTTTCCCGGTGAGGAGCGCATCCTGGCCAAATCCCCCCCAGTGGCGACTTACGACCTGCAACCAGAAATGAGCGCGTATGAGCTGACCGACAAAGTGGCCGCCTATATAAAGGAAGAACAGCCCGACTTTGTGCTGGTCAACTTCGCCAATCCGGACATGGTGGGGCACACGGGCGTGCTGGAAGCGGCGATTAAAGCGGTGGAAACGGTAGACGAATGTGCCACCCGTTTGATTGATTTGGTGGTGAGTATGGGGGGCGTGGCCTTGGTCACGGCCGACCACGGCAACTGTGAGCGTATGGTGGAGTTGACCACAGGCTTGCCGCACACTTATCACACGACGAATCCCGTCAGTCTGTTTATGATTGGCTCTGACTATATTTTTCCACGGCCGCGTGGCATTTTGGCGGACGTAGCTCCCACCGTGCTAGATTTGCTAGGCGTCCCCCAGCCCGAGGAAATGACGGGGCTGAGCTTGTTAAAGCATACCCGGGATTAGTTGTTCAGTCGGTTGGCCAGTGCCTGTAGGGAGTGGTTTCCTGTCTCTGCGGTCCCCATAATGCGGGTGAGTATTGCCAATTCGTTGCGCTCGGCTTGGCTCAAATTTACCTTTACGGATGAGTAGGAAAAACCCACGGCCGTGTCTGGGGTTAGACACGGCCGTGGGTTTTATTATTTCATCTGCCTAACGTTTGCTTCACCAGCGTAGCCAGCAAACCAAGATGGCTTCTAAGCAAAAATGCTCTGTCATTTACGGCGCGACTGCGTCTGGTGCAAGTGCTGTTGGGCGGCTTTTAGGACGACTCACCAGAAGACAGTTTTTTACGTTCTTGATTTTCTCGATATTTTGCTAACTTTTGGCGCACGTTGGCTTCCATATCTTTTCAGGGTCACTGTTGAAGAGGTTTGGGCTTCAATTCTGCTGGATGTTTCGTAACCGCGACTGTTTTAGTAATATCCCACTCGGAAGTGACCACCAAACGGTGGGCTTCTTCAATCGCGGCAACAATAGCGGCTTCGCGTAGTTCCAGCGTTATATCCATCGGTTGGGCATTGATGAAATGCATATCGGTAATTCCGACAAAGCCAAAAATTGCCCGCAGATAGGGTTCTTGAAAATCATAGGCATGGAATGGACTTTGTTTTGAATAATCCCCACCGCGAGTTGTGACACAAACCATCTTTTTGCCAGAAACTAGCCCGACGGGCTGCCCCTGTTCATTATACTTGAACAGATAGCCAGGCTGAATAATGGAGTCAATATAATATTTCAGCGCATAAGGAATACTGAAGTTCCACATCGGCGTGGAGATCAGATAAATATTTGCTGACAAGAAATGTTCAATCAGGAGCTCAATTTTCTTCCACGATTCACGATGGCGTTCGTCAATCCGTTGACCGATCATCAAAGTGTATTTGGTCTCAATATTCTCACCAGCAACAGCAGGCAAATCCCCTGTAAACAGATTAATCGTATCGACACTCAAATCAGCATACTTAGCGTGCAAACTTTCAAGGAAAGCAGTCGCAACTCGCATGGTATTGGACTCGAGTGCGCGGGGCGTGGCGATCACATGTAGCAGTTTCATAACAGTCTCCTATAGTATTGAAAGGATTTAGTTGACGAACCTAGACGTTACAAATTACTTTGCGCCATCCGCAATGATTCTCGGGCGATACATTGTTTCGTCCTCGCCATCTGCTTCTCCCCTGAAATGGTTTGCCGTATTTTCTCGTAACGAGACACCTGCCGGAAGTTGTCGAACACAGCGTTTGCGCTCGCTTTTGCGCCGGGCAAATCTTGAACCCGTAGCCGCACCGTTACAGCGCGGCTTTCGCTTTCTCTAGCATCCCTTACCCGCTGTCCCATCGGTTGGTCTGGCGACCGCTCTACCCGTCAGGGAGAGCATGGGGCTTACCACGTTCCGCATGAGTACCCGTGTAGGCTAGAGCCTGTGCTGAGACTGCCGAAGCATCTGACCTCTCCGCCGCTGGTGCCGCATCTGCGATGAGTGAGTCAGGAGCACCCATCCCTGACCACTTACCATTTTGGTCCAAGCGTTGTATGAAGTTGCCCTCATACGCAATACCTTGTGCTTGTTACCTGTAACGACGTTTATCACCCATTTACATATAGCCTGCCCTGAGCGGAGCCGAAGGGTTGACCATACCACACAGCTCTAGCTCCCGGCCCGCCTGGTATTGGCGGTTGTCGCTTCCTCTCACGATTCCACGACCATCCCTAACGGGATGAAGCTTCATTGTCGCAGAGGCTTCGCACCCAGCCTGCCCTGAGTTAATCTAAGGGTGACCAACGACGCACGCTCTGGTAGAGCACTGGTGGCAGAACACCAAGTATGTCCCTTATTTGTTAAGGTCATAACAGCTACTCATGCGACCTCGTGTCGCACCCTAACAAAATAGAGTAGTTCCTTATTAAATCATGTACCTCTAGCGAGCAGTAAATCGTTTGGTCGAGGCAAAATCTATTCGGGAACAACTCTAATATTATACAGCACAAATGCGGCATACGAACCAAAAATCATGTTGTGTGTAGTGGTCACGAATCAGTAACGTACTTTTTTTGACAAAAGGCGTCTCTTCTCAACCGACTAGCTTCGTCGTGGCCTGC
>JBGTIZ010000461.1:0-3637 GCA_041745395.1 Promineifilaceae bacterium (SeqCode)
AAACGAAAAAAAACCCTTTTCCAGTGAGTCGTGGCCGTAGGCCACGTTTAGTCTTCGAGGTCTGGGAGTAAATTACCACGGCCGTGTTCATTACCCAACGGCACATCACTAATCCGCGCACTGGGCAAATCATCATTCGCCAACACGGCCGCGCCATAAGGTGACCACGTCGGGTGACTCACCAGCGCATCCCCCTCCGTTACCTGAAACACATCCCCCCCCTGTAAATTAAGCAAATAAAGCTGGTCGCCAAAAACAAAGGCGATGTCTTGCCCCGTGCCGCTCCACACCATGAACTGCTCATTGCGCGGGAAAAAGCTGTTTTCACCGGGCAAAGGATAAAGCTGAAAAGCGTTACTGCCGTCTGTGTCCATCAGCCATAATGTATAGCTACTGCGCAAGCTGTCTAGCGGGTCGGTGCTACGTAAAAAGGCGATTTGACTGTCGCGGTCGGCTTGGGTGGGGCGGGGAGACCAGCGGGGATAGCCCCAAATGCCCGAGCGGGGCACAAAGCGACTGGCAAAGCTGAAGTTATCTTCGTCGTTGTTATTAGTGACGGCGGCGACGTAGGTGTTAAACACGGCCGTGGCTCCCGCCGGACTATTCGGGTCACCATGCTGAGTAAAAGCCAAATACTGCCCATCAGGCGACCAAGACAAACTGGGGAGCCACACCCAATCGGCGCGGGTATCATACTCGGCAAAGCGGCTGATAATTTGACGAGGCTGGCTCGTCGTTTCCGCGTTTGTACCCACGTTGAGCCGCTCGGGTGCGGCCGTCAGGTCAATCAACCCCACTTCATCCGCAAAGCTATAAGCGATGCGCGTGCCGTCGGGCGACCACGCATAATTGCCGCCCCACCAGCCATAAGTGGCGGGATAAGATTCAACCACCCGCTCAGGTTTAAAGCGCGTGTCACTCTCCAAAATCTCCCCAATCCAAAGGTCATTATTCGCTTCCCAGCCGGGAGGCAGGTCTATACCCACGGCCGTGGTGTACGCTATTTGCTGGGCGCGAGTGCGGTCGGGGTTCCAGTTGGCCCACAGCACATTGTCCACCCCTAGCGGGCGCGGCTCGCTGTTGCGGATGGTGCTGACTACCCACAGCGAATTAAACAAGGTGGTATCGGCCGTGTTGGTGTGGACGCGGGTATAGAGCAGATGGCTTCCCGTGGGGGAGAGGGTAAAGACGCGCCGGTCGAGTTCGGCTGGCTCTGTTTCCTGTGCTTGCCGAAGCGGGAGGGTTTCGGGGAAGGCGGTGTTGCCGCGCATGATGACCGCTTGCCCGCCCTGAATAAAGACGAGCGTGCCGCCAAAGCTAACGTTATTGGGCAAGGCCACGCCCAGCCCCACCATCACAATCTCGTCTTGGGCCTCTTGGATAATCGTGCTTTGCGTGATGCGTCGCTCTACTTCTAGGCTGTCCCGATAGACGATGCGCACGGCTAGCTCTTCTAAACCCGCTCTGCCCGGTTGCAAAATCACGGCGGGGTCTTCGGCGGCCATGTTTTCGTTGCGCACAATGCGGCGGGTGAAGGGGATACTCCGCTCGATGAGTTCGACCGTTTCGCTAACCCGCACCACGCGCACGTCGAGGTTGTCGGTCAGGGGGGTGAAGGCGGGCGGCTCGACTTCGTCCGCTTCGCCGAGCATCACGTTGGCTTCGCGTAGTAACTCACGGACGTTGCTGGCGGTGGTTTCGATGGCTTGGGTTTCGCCGTCGGCGGTGAGGGAGACCAACACGGCCGTGCGGGTATTGAGCGTGTCCACGGCCGTGGTACAGCCCGCCAGCAAAAGAAGTAAAAGGAGGAGAGGGGGGAGAATGTGCTTTAGCACGAAGGGGAGAAGTCAAAAGTAAAAAGTGAGAAGTAAAGATGGGTTGTCCCCAACTTTTCGCTTTTCACTTCTTACTTTTCACTATAAATCGCTACGCTTGTTCCCAAATCGCCCGCAGTTCAGGCGATAGGTCGTGGGCGACTCGCTGGGACATTTCGTCAGAAACCAGTTGCTTGAGGGCGCCAAACACGGCCGTGACTGGAATCCGCGCAAATTGCGCATCCGTATTACCCGCCCGCCGCGCCACGCGGTTCTGAAAATCATACGCCTTCAGATTCGTGTTGCGGAAATGCGCCAGCCAAAACACCTTGGTCAAATCAGCGGCCAACGCTTCAGGCAGGTCACTCGCCAACGCTTTCTTCGTCTTGCGGCTGACGTTGACGCCCAGCATATTGAGCGTGGCCCGGCTCCAATGGTGGGCGTGCGTATTGCTTAACAAAGCTCCATTGGCTTCGACATAGTCATAATAATCATCGAGAGTTTTAACAGGTGCGGTTGCTTGTATCATGCTCTATTTTGTCTCCACTAATAAATAAGACGGGTTTTAGGAGGGTTTGACGAAACTTGTTTCGTTGCTATACTCCACAAGTTGCCTTTCTGTAGGTATAAAACCCAATCGGAAAAACGTATCTCTAAAAACGTATCTCTAATTGTACAGGCTCCCCCAGAACCTGCCATAAGAATTCGTTAAGGCATAAGGAGAATGAATAATTAACAATGAATAATGAATAATGAATAAAGGGCGTCCTAAACAAAGGTTAACTTTTTTACTCATTACTCATTACTCATTACTTATTATTTATTACCCTTCTCTATCAATCTAATAACCAAATCTGTAAAACTGGTTACGACTAAACAGCCCCCTCTTTACACTTTTTCATTCCTATAACGATAGCGTCGCCCGAGCTAACCCCTTGCGGTTTTGCTTTGGGCTGTTTGCTGTCTTAGACGGTCGAAGGGTGTGTTGCATAAGCTGTTAGTCAAAATCAACGCCAGAAGGAGACAAGGTAATGCCCGAATATACAACGCTTGAAGCAAAAAATCGTCAAGTAACTGGTAAGAAAGTCCGCGTCCTGCGCCGCGAAGGTCAAATTCCCGCCGTGGTGTATGGTCGTCGTGACCCTGTTGCTATTCAGCTTGATTTCCACTCCACCTCATTGATTCTGCGCGACGCGGCGGATAATGATGTGTTGAGCCTTGATGTGGAAGGCACAATTTATAAAGTGCTTTTGCGTGATGTGCAACGCCATGTGTTGCGTGGCGATATTATGCACGTTGACTTTCTAGAAGTGGACATGGACGCCCTTATTCAGATGGAAGCCCCCATTTACTTGGTGGGTGAATCAGAATTATTGGGTGGCTCTATTGGCCTTCTGCTCCACGCCGTCCTCATTGAGGCGAAGCCTGATAATTTGGTGTCTGAAATTGAGGTGGATGTGGCCTTGATTGTTGATGAAGACACGGTCATTCACGTCCGCGACCTGCAAGTCCCCGATGGGGTGACGATTGTGACGGATGGTGATATTGGCGTGGCTAAGTTTAATCCTCTGCAAGAGATTGAAGAAGAGGATGAAGAGTTGGATGAGGATGATCTTGACCCGGATGCCGTGGATATTACCAGCATCTTGGAAGACACGGCCGAGTAAAAGGCTTCTGCCCTAGCAACGCTGTTCGTAACATGACAAACGAATTAAAAGAGAGGCTGGCTTCGGTCAGCCTCTTTTTTGTTGGCTCATATCATATTGGTAAACAGGTGAAGCGACAGGACTCGCCGCCTGCGGCGGCTCGTCAAAATAAGGGGG
>JBGTIZ010000462.1:0-9206 GCA_041745395.1 Promineifilaceae bacterium (SeqCode)
CCCTCTTTCCAGCGAGTCGTGGCCGCAGGCCACGACGAAGCTAGTCGGTTGAGAAGAGACGCCTTTTGTCAAAAAAAGTACGTTACTGATTCGTGACCACTACAGTTTGGAGCTTTTTTGCTGTCATCTTTCGATTGTGTTTGCTCAAAAACCCGTGGTAGAAAGTTGGGGTTCGTAGAAAGCGATAGATTCGCGTAAGCGATGGCGCAGAGCTTATGTAATGCATTGAGAAAAAGGTTACTGTAGGCCAGAAGTAGTGGGGCAAGCAGTCGCCTACTTCTCGCTTTTCGCGTCTTATTTCTTACTCAGTAGTGAGGTTATACAATGCGCCGTTTATTGTCTGTTTTGCTGGTGGTGGGGTTGCTCACGGCCGTGGGTCTGTTTGTGTGGTGGCTAAATGAGGGTGAAAACACGGCCGTGGCTGATACCACCCTGACCACCTACCTCATCGAAGAAACCGAAACAGGCTTTGCCCAAGCCGACACCCCGGGCACAGTCACCTTCCCCGAAGCGTTTGGCTCCCACGACGATTTTCAAACTGAATGGTGGTATTACACGGGCAACCTGCAAGACGAGGCGGGTCGGAATTTCGGCTACCAGTTCACCATCTTTCGCCGCGCCCTCACGCCTGAAGCGGCGGAAAGCGATGCGAATAGTTCGGACTGGCGCAGTAATCAAGTTTATTTCGCCCATTTTGCTGTCAGCGACATTGCCAACGACGACTTTTATTACTTCGAGAAATTTAGTCGCGGCGCGGCCGGGCTGGCGGGGGCACAGGCGGAACCGTATCACGTTTGGATAGAAGATTGGTTCGTGGAGGAGCAAGCCGACGGTGCAATCCGCATGTTTGCCACTCAAGAGGGGCTTACGCTTGACCTAATGCTGACCCAAACGCGGCCGCCCATTCTGCACGGCGACCGTGGCCTCAGCGCGAAGGGCAGTAACGCGGGCAACGCCTCTTATTATTATTCCCAAATCAATCAGCAAACAGCCGGCACGCTGACCATTAACGACCAAGAAATAGGGGTGACGGGGCACAGTTGGAAAGACCACGAATACAGCTCCTCCGCCCTAGAAGAGGGCGTGGTGGGCTGGGATTGGTTCTCGCTTCAGGTTGACAATGCGGCTGAAAACGCGCTGATGCTGTTCCAAATTCGGCGAGAAGATGGCTCGCTACAGGCTCAATCGGGCGGAAGCTGGGTTTTGCCAGATGGCTCGGTCGAGAAAATCAGCTTGGCAGATATAGAGATAGAGGTGCTGGACAGTTGGACAAGTCCGCATACGGGCGGCACTTATCCCTCCGCTTGGCGGATTCAAATCCCCAAAATTGGGCTGGACATCACGGGGCAAGCGTTGATGGCTGACCAAGAGTTATTGCTCTCGACGGTTTATTGGGAAGGGGCGGTTGAATTTAGCGGTACGCTGAATGGGGAGGCTATCACGGCCGTGGGTTATGTTGAAATGACCGGTTATATTGGCTCGATGGATGGACGATTTTAAGCGAGGCGCAATAAGCCACAGCTACGATTTAGGTAACCGGTCAGCATTTCAGCACCCTAATCTGCCCAATCAAGCCGCACAATATCTAGGGCAACCAACGTAACGGTGTGTCCTTGCCAAGCCCATTGTTGCCCAATGGGCTGATTTTTTGCCTGTTGCTCCCACTGACACAACAAATTTTCGGCCATGACCGAGCTTTGCAAGCGGCTTAGCCAGCCGCCCACGCGACACCATTGCGCGACATGCACATAGTCGGGGCGACTATCTAGCAGATAAGCACCAAAATCGGGCAGGCCGCTTTGCTCATCGAAATAGGGCAGAATGGTGTGTGAGGTGCGCCCATCCAAGCTATGTATGACGACGGTCTCATCGAGAAAATAGCGTAGCTGAACTTCGGTCACGGCCATGCTGAAGGGGTGGTCGGGCGGCACGCCGAGGGCAAGGCGCAGGTCGGCCGTGTGGACTGAGCGTTGGGCGGGCGCAGACAGCAGGTCACCCAGATTGGTCGAAAAGTATTGCCCAGCGGCGGGGCCATAGATGATCTGTAACACATGGTCATGGGCAAATTGGCCGAGAATCACGCGCCGATAAAAATCAGCCGTGCTACTGGTTACCAAAAAGAGAGTAGCGAGGGTGAAAAGAATGATTTGCCCACGGCCGTGGAACTGATTCAACCATTGCCCCAACACCTGCAACCCAGCCAGCCCCACCAAAAATAAAAACGGGAAAAGCGGCAGATAATAACGCCCAAACGATTCCGCCCCCACGATAAACGTAAAAAAGAAAGTGCCGCTCCCCAGCAATAGCACCGCCGTTAACTGCGCCCAGAGAGTCTTGGTAAACGCTTGGCGGCGCATCAGCATCAGCCCCAAGCTCACGACCAAAACCAAGCCCCCCACCACCAAAGGCAAATAAGCGGTAGCCAGTGACAAAATTGCTTTGGGGTGCAGGTAAACGGCGTCAAAGAGGAGAATCGCGCCCTGCCGACCCGTCAGCAGACGCGCCACGGAGGAGTCAGTCACTAGGCGACCCGTGATTTGGTATTGATAAATGTACCACGGCGCGAGCACACCCACGGCCGTGATCCCCGCTATAACGGGTCGGCTCAAAAACCGCCGCCAAGCTGGGTCCGACCATTCCCAACGGGTTGGCCGCTCTACCAGCCACAGCGCGGCCAACAGCACAATCGCCAAGCCTCCCCCATCTGGGCGCGTCAGCAATGCCCAGCCAGCCACGGCCCCCAAAATCACCCAGCGGCGCGTCGTAAGCTGGTCATACCAGCGCAGAGCCAGGGCGTAAAGCCCTAACAGTTGCACGGCCGAGAGAATATTCTCTAAGCCACCCAAGCTATTAGCCACAATAGTGGCATTGGTCAGCCATAACCCCGCCAAAAGCCAGACCAGCCATGTCGGCCACGCCCAGCCAGCACGAGCCACGTGGAGCAAAAGCCATGTCTGTCCTAGCCACAAAGCGACCACGGTAAATTTGAGCCACAGCGGTGCGGCCGTGCCAAACAAAACGTAATACGCTGTCAGCAACAGCGTCCAAAAGGGGCTGGTCGAAGCGACCACCAGTTCGTTTTCTAGGGAGGGGTTAAAGCGGAAGGGGGACCCGTAGCTAAATAGCTCCGCCACGGTAAGATGGACCTGGGCATCGCCCGCCAAGGTAAAAAAGTAGGGGACGCTAAAAAGAAGGGCAAGCAACCCAAAAAAGGCGAGGACGGGAACGGGGTAAGGATAGCGTGAAGGAAGCAAAAGCGAGTGTTAGGGTTGGCTCATTCAGTGACCAGCAGGCCCGTTACTTCGGGCAGGGCGGCCAAATAGGTCAACAAATCAATGGTAGAGATAATGCCGACCAATACCCCTTCATCTACCACAGGCAACGCCCCAAATTTATAAGCCCGCAGAAGCTCGATTACTTGTTTAAGCAGGGTATCAGGGGTGACGGTAATGGGGTCGGTGGTCATGCAGGTCGCGGCCGTCATCTCGCTTATTTCTTCTGCCCAATTGATTCGCTCCACTTGCAGAACGGGTGAATTAAGCTGGATACGCACATCGCGGTCAGTGATAATGCCCACTAATTGGGCATCGTCCACGACGGGTAAATGCCGATAGCCCTCTTGGTGCATAATGTCAACCAGCTCTTGCAGAGGGGTCTCGGGGGCGACGGTGATGGGGTTGACCGTCATGAGGTCGTTGGCCGTTAACATGCTTTCTCCTTCAGTCAGTCCGTCAATCAGTCAATTTATAAACGAAATGGGCATTGGGGATAGTGTAGGTTCCACGGCCGTGTTTCAACGCTACCAAATGTCATCAATCCCCCGTGACATTACACCCCACTTGGCCCCATTCACCCACCCGAGACATCAATCAAGTCCTGCAATGCTTCGGGATTCACTAGCGTAAACTTGCGCCCCTTGGCTTTGACCCAACCCTGCCGCCGAAAGCGACCCAGAGCCTTGTTCACGCTAACGCGGGTGGCGCCCGTCATTTCGGCTAAATCCGTTTGCGTAAGTGACAAATCAATCATGACGCCTTCCGCCGTTTCGAGGCCATGTTTTTCGCCTAGCATCAGCAGGGTGCGCGCCAAACGGCCGGGCAAATCCATGAAGAAAATGTCGCTAATTTGGTTGTTCATGTGGCGAATGCGCCGCGCTAAAATGGTCAGCACATGTCGCGCAAAGTTGGGATGCACATCAATAAAACGCATAAATTCGGTGCGATGCAGGGTCAGGGTTTCGGTCACAGCGAGGGACTCGGCCGTGGCGGAGCGGGGTGCTTCGTCGAGCAGAGCGAGTTCACCAAAAAAATCTCCTTTGCCTAGAATCGCTAACAACGCTTCTTGACCGTCAGGAGTGGTGTGGGCAATTTTGACCTTGCCGCTGGTGATTATATAGAGCAGGCCACCAGGGTCACCCAAGTGAAAGATAATTTGCCCTGGGCTAAAGCGACGCGGGATAAGCCGCTCAGCCAGTTCATCCACTTCATCCTCGGTGAGGATGGAAAAGAAGGGGACTGTTTTAAGGGCCTCAGCGGCGGCAAGATGTGTACCTGAATCCATAATTTTTTCTTCCTGTGGCGTAATTAGTCGGTCAATGAATCTGGCTCGCTAACTATTTATGATCCTTTGAAAATTGATGGGGTCACTTAGCTATCTTCTTTGCTAAACAGACCGCGTCCAGAGAAAAAGACACTTGATACATGATACATGGTTATAACACGGCCGTGAGCCAATGTTCGCGCATAGCCATGAGTGCTTCTTGCACTTGGGTTATTGTCGCTGGTGGGGCACTCCCTTGAGCCATCACGGCCGTGCCGCCACCAGAACGAGACCCCAACACCGCCAAACCCGCCTTCAATACCTTATTCATATCCCCCGGAGCATCTTCACTGCGCTGACAGATAAACGTCGGTTTCTCCCCCGCGCCGCCTAGCAAAGCCACCGTGGGACGGGGCGCATCACCCACAATCATTTGTACCAAAGAGCGCATAGATTGCCCATCACGATCAGAGAAAGCCACCATAATCAAATCTGTCTCGCCCACGCGCTCCGCCGCCTCCCGGTAGGCGGCCACCAAATAGGAGGCTAATTCATCTTGTAGTTGACGCACGGCGCGTCCAGCCGCTTTGTTTTCCGCCTGAAGCTTTTGCACCGAGCCAAGCAGTTCTTCGGGCGCGGTGGTTAACACGGCCGTGAGATCCTGCACCACCTGCGTTTTGGCCTCGTAATCAGCCAACGCCCGTTGCCCACAGACAAACGACACGCGCAATTTTTGCTTGCGGTTTTCCAACTTGACTACTTTGAGCAGACCCACCTCACCCGTACGGGCCACATGCGTTCCGCCACAGGCGGTCAGGTCAAAACCAGTTATGTCAACTAGGCGCAAACAGTCGCTAGCAACATCAGGCTGTTTGCGCAGGGGGAGGGTTTGTGCTTCTTCTGGGGTAACAAAACGCACCGCCACAGGGCGATTTTCCCAGATAATCTGGTTAGCGAGTTGCTCCGCTTGTTGCACCTGCACGGCCGTGAGTTGGCTCCCCTTCACGTCAAGGTCAATGGTGCAAATATCTTGCCCCAGATGAAAGCTAACGGTTTCAGCCTCGGCCGTGTTAATAAAGGCGCGGGATAAAATGTGTTGACCCGTATGCTGTTGCATGTGGTCAAAGCGGCGTGCCCACTCAATCTGGCCGTTTACGGTCGTTTGGGGGGTGAAGGACACGGCCGTGTTTGCCAACCAATGCAGAACCGCTTGGTCACTGGGTCGCACCGTCACATCAACGACTTCAGCCCCGTCCACCCTGCCCCCATCGGCGGGCTGACCACCTGATTCGGGATAAAAGTAGGTTTGGTCAAGCACCACGGCCGTGTGGCCGTTATCATCACGCACCACCTCCACCACTCGCGCCGCAAAAGCTATTCTGTACGCATCAATATAATAAGCACGCTTGGGGTCTGGATTCATAGCCATTTACAATCGGTCAGTCAGCCTATTGGGTAAAAAATCGTCTTGACAATACACCCTATTCTCCCTTCTTCCTTTTCTTTTCTTTACAGGGCACTCAGACCCTGATTATAAACTACGCAATTTAGCTAGCTGACTAGCTGAACGCTTACTACAACACCTTACTTTCTACAGGCAACGTAAAATTAAAGCGCGCCCCACCTCGCGTACCCGTATCAACCCAAATATGCCCCCCATGCGCCTCTACCGCCAGCCGGCAAAAAGCCAAACCCAGTCCAATCCCTTTCCGCGCCTTTTTATCTTCAATCCGCCGAAACTTCTCAAAAATAACCTCACGATACCGGCGTGGAATCCCTGGCCCTTGGTCACTAACGGCAATTGTCACCAAACCTCTTTCATCAGGCGCAGAGACCTCCACCGTCACCACCTGACCATCTTGGCTATATTTCAACGCATTATCCATTAGGTTAATAATAACCCGCCGAATCATATCCTCATCGATAAACACATGGGTCGTTTGAGGCGACAACAAACGCTCTATCTTAATGCGACGCCGGTCAATCGTCGCCTGCACAATCTCTTGTGCATCATCTATCACCTTCAAGACACCCACAGAGCGTTGGTTGCTAATCGGATGCCCCGCCTCAAGTCGATTGATATCCAACAGCGACTTCACTAGCCGTTGCAACCCTTGACTGCTCTTCATAGCCACATCCAACATGCTCACCAAGGAAGCATCCATGTTAGGCGGCAAATCTTCCAAAACCAGCACCAAACTAGAAATAATATTACTCAAAGGGCTACGCAAATCATGAAACAGCATCGCCATCAGGTCATCCCGCATCTGGCTTAGCTCCACCTGCTGGGTAATATCATGATAAATCCACTGCAAGAGCTGATGGTCACCCATATAAATCCGCTTAGCATATACCTCAACAGGGGTGCGCCGCCGATTTTTGGTGATCAGTTCGCTGTTAAACATTTTAATTTGGCGCGTCTGGATGGGTTGGAATGCCCGCTCACCAAGCAAGCCCGTCTCCACGGGGTGAAGCTGATTGATGTGCATCCGCAACAACTCACTCCGTTCATATTCCAACAACTCCACCGCACGGCCGTTGACCTCAGTAATCTTGCCCACCTTATCAGTCAGAATAATGGGGTCAATGTTGTCCTGAAACAGACCCATATAGCGTGCTTCAGCCGCCAGAGTCTGCGTAAACTGTTGCGCGTTAGCCATCGCACTACTAGCCAAGTTAGCTAGGTTAACCAGCAGTTGCAACTCCTCATCCGTAAAAAAGCTCTTCTCCGCGGGGTTAATAGCCTGAATCGTGCCCAGCACTTTCCCCTTAACATGCACCGGCGCACAAATAATGGCCTGCGTTTTATGGCCTGTCCGCTGATCCCCTTCACGATAAAAGCGGGGGTCATTATCCGTATCATTTACCAAAGCTGGCGAATTATGTTGCATTACCCAGCCCGATACCCCTTGGCTAGCAGGCACGCGCAACCCCATAATCTGGTTACTACCAACCCCTTCCGCCACCTTAAAGACCAATTCATCCCCAGCCTTATCTACCAAAGCAATTGAAACAGCTTCTGCTTGCAAAAACTCATTCATTTGAGCCAGCAACGCTCTCATGATTTGGTCCAAATCAAGGGACGAGTTAATCACTTGGCTAGCTCCGTTGAGCAAGCGCGTTATTTTTAACTGCCGCTGTGTTTCCGTGTAGAGATGCGCATTTTGAATAGCCACCGCCGCTTGGTTAGCCAACGTTTGGAAAAGCTGAATATCGAGTTCGTTAAACAAGTGCTGTTGGCGTTGGTCAAACAGCAACGCCACCCCAAACGCATCGCGGTGTGCCACGAGCGGCAACAAAAGCAAGGATTGTGCCTCGAGCTGCTCGAGAAGCATCTGTTCGGGGCGGCGATTGTTCGGGGCCGAAGCCTGTATTTGAACGGCACGCGGCTTGGCAAGAATCTCTTGCAACAGCGAAGCTTGGCCTAAATCTAACGCCCCCAACTCTTGCCTATCTCGTTGTGCGTAGACGTTACGGCTAATAAATGCGCTCGCTTGCTCATCCCAAGCCACCAGCATCCCCATGTCCACATGAGTCAATTCAACCAGATGCTTAGTCACAAGCGTATTGATTTTGTCTACTTCAAGCGAGGCCGAGATGCGAGCGGTGGCTTCCATAAAAGCTGTAATTTCTTGGGCGTGCTGGCTGTTTTCCGTCTGAAGATTATTCACGCCCAGCGTGCTGGCAATTTGGGCGGCGATGCTGTTGAGCATGGTCACATCATCTTCATGGTATTGGTCTAACCCCGGTCGGGCTAAGATGATTGCGCCCAGCGTAATGCCTCGGGCCAAGGTTGACAAAGGTACGCCAATAGCTGACCAACTGCTGAGGGTTGGTTCATCATCAGGATCACGCAACCAATGCTCATCGGTCATGGTATCGCCGACCAAAGTTGATTCCCCCGTGCGCACCACATGCCCCACCAACCCGTTTTCAACGAGATTTAAGGCAAAATCAACGTCACTTTTGACGGGCATACCGCGCCCTTCAACGAACCAAGATTCCTGCACTATCAGGTTTTTGTCGGTTATGAAAAGGCTGGCTCGGTGCGCATCTAGCACGTTGGCGACAGCACGCAATATAAGCGGCATCATGCGTTCAGCATCGCGCCCAGCTGACACTTGCGCCAGCATGCTGTTAATGGTGTATAACGCCTGCAGGCGGTGAGAATCATTGTTGGTTAGTTGTTGTGTTGTGTCTTTGTCGTGCATTAACATGGCGATGAACGGCCGTGGCGGCTTTGTTTTCTAATCAAACAATTGTGGCTGTACGCTATTGGGAGGTTTTCGGCAGTGTCATGTGTCCTAAATTTTGCACTTGTTGAGTTAAGTTTACTCGAGCAATGAACTTTTAGAAGCTCAAACAACAATCGGAACGCCTACCATTTTTCAAGTATATCACAAGCATGTAACAGGTTACATATTACCTTACGATTTGCCTTACGATGCGGTTTGGGGGCGGATTGTGGATTAGTCAGTTAAGAAATAAATTAGGTAAACGAGTGAAAAGTGAAAGGTAAGAAGTAAAAAGTGGCTGGGCAACCAGTCGCCCACTTCCTATTTTTCACATCTGCTCTCTGGCTTAGGGATTGTCTAAAAACAACTTCCTGATTTCGGCAAACGGTCACACGCCTCGCCGCCTCGGCTATTCTAAAGGGTGTTTTTTTC
>JBGTIZ010000463.1:0-13464 GCA_041745395.1 Promineifilaceae bacterium (SeqCode)
TGGACCAGTTCTCAGTTTTAACTTCTCACTACCCCCTCCCCCCGTAAAAAACCAACCACTTTCTGCCCATACACTTGCGGCTGTTCCAGATGAATCGTGTGCCCCGTTTGGGGCACAATTTCTAATTGTACTTGGGGCAAAAGGGCGGCCATGCGCTGGTTAATCGCCACAAATTTACTATCTAGCTCCCCGACCAAAAGCAGGGTCTGTTTTTGCAATTGCGGCAGGTTTGCCCACAGCGACGGCTGAGCACCTGTGCCCATGCCGCGCAGGCTGTTGGCCAAACCCGTGGGCTGATTTTGGAGCCGTTGCTGGCGCAGAGCGTCCCGTTTGGCGGGCGGCAAGCTGGCCTGGCTGGTCCAGAGGGGTAAATTTTCCCAAAAGTCCACAAAGGCGGGCAGGCTATCCCGCTCGAGGTGGTCGGCGAGGGCGTGGTCGTTTTGGCGGCGGGTGTGCCGCTCCACGGCCGTGTCCAACCCCGGCGACGCGCTTTCTAAAATGAGCTTGTGGATACGCTGGGGAAAATGCAGAGCAAAATAAAGCGCGAGACGGCCGCCCATCGAGTAGCCTAGCAAATTTATTTTCTCAAGCTGGAGCTGGTCGAGTAAATGGGCGAGGTCTTGGGCGGCGTGGGGCATGGCGTAACGGGCGGGGTCAGCGGGGGCTGGCGCACGTCCGTGGCCGAGTAAATCGGGGGCAATGAGGCGGTAATGGGGAGCTAACACGGCCGTGGTGCCCGCCAATTCCCAATTAGCTCCGCACCCCGTAAAGCCATGAAGTAAAAGCAAAGGCTCCCCCCCCCCATATTTAGTTACTGGATAAATCAAGTCACCCATAAGCTAAGGCAGAGCGGCGATAATCTCACCCGGCGTTGGGCGGTCATCTTTGCGGTGACCCATGCGGCGCCAGTGCGCTTGCCCATTCAGGATGATGTAGGTGGTGGGATGGGGAATCTGCTCTTGGCTGGGGTCTAGCTCGTCCCGCAGGCCCCAGCGGTTAATAACGGCTAGGTCTGTATCGCCCAAAATGGGAAACTGGATGTCGCGCTTTTCGCGGAAGGCTTGATTTTGGGCTTGTGATTGGGGTGAAATGGCCCATAGCTCGGCGCCACGCGCCACGATGTCGCTGTAGACTTGGGAAAGCTGGTGCATTTGCAGTTGGCAGTAGGGGCACCAGTCGCCACGATAAAAGACGAGGATGAGGGGTTTGTCAGGCGGGATGTCCGCGAGGGAGTAGGCTTGGCCGTCGGTGTTGTAGAGGGTGAAGGTGGGCACGGCCGTGCCTACCGGAATGGCAATCGCTTCGTTTGGGTGAACGTTTTTGGTGGTTGTCATGGAATAATTCTACCTCAATTAAGTAAATTGGAGCCGTTCAGCTTGCGTTTCGCCACCCAGTTTAGGTGGCTGAATGGCTACTTAGACGTAATACAAGCCACCTATCTTACATGGGATATATCAAAAACAAACGCTCCTGTTGGTGGCCAACAGGGGAAGTGATACAGCTTGACTGTATCTTCCCAGAATATAGGGGAATTCCTCTCCCGGCACTTTTTTATCCAGAGCGATTGGTTAACTCCCGCTGAGTGCCGGGGGTTTCCACTACGAACTTTTGAGAAGATACACACGAATCTACATCCCTGTATAACGTGCGCATGATATGAGCGTGTTTTTAATCATCATTAGAGGGGACGGGGGTGGCTGTTGCTTGTAGCGGCTCGAAAAATGTCAGCGTGGACATCATTTGCGTGAATAGTGGGTCATTGACGGGGCTGTAATAGGCGGTGGTTTGATAAACCACAAAAACCCAGCGATGGTGCGCTTCGTCTTGTATTGCTACGATTTCACCTATAACTTCTTCCCCTATCAAACTGCCTTGTGACCTCGCTTGTATATTCATGGCGTCAACAGATACGCTCATTCCTTTATAGCCGTTGACATTAACTTCTATGGGTTCGGATTGTGGCGTTGTTTGGGGAAAGTATGCTTTCACATAGGCTACGAGAGCCTCTTCTGGCGAATTTGTTTGATGCAAAAATGGCTCGAACTCCGCGTGAGACAGGTCAAATAGATAGATGAGCGCGTTTTTGCCTAAGCCTGATGTGTATTCTTCCCCCAAGTAAGCAGAAGAGGAAACGGCCACGGAATAGATGGGGGTCGTTTGTTGGGCCCAGCCGTGGGGAATATGTAGCATGAAACCTAGCCGAGGGTTCATGTGTAGGTGGTAGCCTATGACGGCTGGGGTAGGCGTGGGAGCCAAACCGAGAGATACAGTGTGTTCATACGTTTGTTCCCAAGCAACGCTTGCTGACGAATTGATGGTGAGACTAGACAGCATGGGGGCGTAAAGGGAGTCAAACATATCCTTTTTAGCCGCGATAACCTCATATTCCACAAACAGTAACCGTGAGTGGAACTCATCTATGATGACGAGCGTTTCTCCAACCCAGTGGTTCCCCTCGTTATCGCGCCGATTAGATGTGGCAAGATGATATCCTATTGTGTTGCCTAATTGGGTGGTTTGGCTGTCGTTTCTCCCTGCGCTCGGTGGTTGATCCTCTGGAAAGTCCGTTGTGGAAAACGTGATATGCACATCACCATCATCAGAAATGAAATCATAATTTAGGCTAGACTCAATGGGTAATCGTCCTTTGATAGCGTTGCTGTTGGGGTAAACGCGCCAGCCTCTGGGGTAATCTATTTGCAGGTCTATATCTGCGTAATGGTAGGTGATATAGCCCGGTATATCGGAAGGAATGCCTTCCCAGTAGCTATAAGTATTAACGGGCGTTGCTTGCGGATATGGGGCGGGGGTAATGAGGTGGTCTCGGTTCGGTGGGGGCGTGTATGGTGAAGATTGTTCGTTAGAATGCTGGGCAAACGTTTGATTGGGCGAGTTAGGGGATGTTCTGGGATCTTCTATTGATAGTAGAAATGCACCCGTCATCACGGCCGTGATTAGTGTCGCTACAATGGTGCCCCCTCTGACGCGCATTCGTGCCCAAGCTTTGTACCAGCTATACACAGAGGTCATCAGCAAAACAAGCCCCATGAGGCTCATCTGGATAAAGATAAAAACAAGCAAAGTTACCCGTAGCCAATCAAAAGATGTCCAAGTTTGCCATAGGAGAAGGAAGTTAGAAAACACCCCGTCCTCAAGGAAAAAAACATCAACGGTGAAAGCCACAATATAACTGTAGATGACCAAGCTCATTAACAGCGCGGGTAATAGCCACACGGCCGTGCCCATTAACCACACGGCCGTGGGTATTTCTGGCCGTCGGTCAATATACGGGTCTAGCAACTGCCACAGCAAAACCAGCAAGCCACTGCCCAACAAAAACCCCAAGAACGTTGGCCTCATTACCGTTGTCGGTGAGGCAAACACAAGCAGGCCGAACAACAGCAAAAGTGGCCCTTCCACCGCATACATCAAAGCCAGTAGCTTTAACGGTTTGTGACGCAGAAAAAACCCAAAAAACATCCCCAACAAGGGGATAAGCAGGAGCAAGGGAACGTAAACTGAGGCGGCTGACTCTGCTAAAATAAGGGGGAGAGATGGCACAATAAAGAGAGGATAAACACCCACGGCCAAAAAGAAGATGTGCCACATCCAAAACAATACAGGTTCTTCAGGAATTCAGGGGGTTGACATCAAATGATGCGCGAAACGCCATGTGTGTCCAGAGAGACCTGCGCATCACGTATTCCATTTCAGACCAAACCCCATGAGATCCCAAAGAGCCACAATACATTGACACCTGTGGCAAATGGGCCAGATGGTCGGAGAAAACGTGCCCACTCAGATAGTTTAGTGGGGTCAGTCGGCTTGGTCGGACTGTCTAAAGCATCTTTTTTCGGTTCTGATTCAGGCCAATCTAGTTCGATACCAGCTTTGGCCAGCTCTTCCTTGGCGGCTTGCTTTAATTCTGTTTCATCATATTTATCTGTTGTATCGCTTCCCATCATCTCCCTCCGAGGCTAAACTTAGCGATTGAGAATGTTCGTTGCGATTGGACACACAGTAGTCCTACGGCAATTTTTAACACAATCGTCCCCAGATACCAAAAGCAGGGGCCTCCAGAACTTGACGACCGCGCATCCCGCCTAACCCATTATGAACCCAACTAGCTACTCTTTTCCCCGTTACCTGACCGCTAAAAAAACGGTTGATGACCGCGCCCTGAACCAGCGGGTGTGGGACACGCTGTGGGATTTGTTGCCCGCGTCGTCTCGCCAAAAGCCGCTAGAGATTTTGGAGATGGGGTGCGGCACGGGCACGATGATTGCCCGTGTTTTGGACAGCAATCGTCTGCACAACGCGCTGTACACGGCCGTGGACAGCTCCCCCGAAAACATCATCAGCCTGCGCACCCAGCTAGACGACTGGGCACGCGCCAAACCATACTTCATGGTCATGCCCCACACGGCCGACATTTTCCCCTTTCTGGCCGACCTGCCCCCGGCTGAACAATACGACCTGCTCATCGCCCACGCCTTTCTGGATTTGGTGGATTTACCCGAGGCGTTGCCCCACCTTTTTGCGCGGCTCCGGCCGGGCGGATTGTTTTATTTCACGATTAACTTTGATGGGGAGACGATTTTTGAGCCAGAGACGAGCCACGGCCGTGGGTACGACGCCCAAATCATCGAAGCGTATCACGCCACGATGGACGCTCGCACCCCCCACGGCCGTTACGCGGGGCGGCGGCTCTTCACCCACCTGCGCCAAGCGGGCGCCGAAATTTTGCAGGCGGGCAGTTCTGACTGGGTCGTTTACGCCGACGCGCACGGAGCGTACCCCGCCGATGAAGCGTACTTTTTGCACCACATCCTCCACTTTTTCGCCGATTCCCTGCACCAGCATCCCACGCTCGACCCCGCCCAGCTAGCGGCTTGGCTAGCCGAACGGCACGAGCAAATAGAACGAGGGGAGCTGGTTTATATCGCCCATCAGTTGGATTTCATCGGACGCGTTGCCGACACATAAAAACCATCTCCCCCAAATATAGGGAGGGATCCCTCTCCCTTCCTCCCTTACTCTCTTCCTCCCCCACCCCCCCCTCCCGCCGAGCGCAACAACCGGCGATACACCCCCTCCCGCGCCGCCAACTCTTGCGGCGTGCCCACCTCCACCAGCCGCCCCTTATCCAGCACCAAAATCCTATCCGCATCCCGCACACTGCCCAGCCGATGGGCAATAATCAGCCGCGTGATGGGCAAACTATCTAGCGCCTGCTTGATTTTGCCCTCGCTAATCCCATCCAAATGGCTCGTCGCCTCGTCCAAAATGAGCAGACACGGCCGTGTTGCCAACGCCCGCGCCAGAGCCAGCCTCTGCCGTTGCCCGCCCGAGAGACCGCTCCCCCCTTCCCCCACCCGCGTCTCGTATTTCATCGGCAGGCGCATAATTTCTTCGTGCAGGGCGGCTTGCACGGCCGCCGCTTCCACTTGGCTCAGCGGCATATCGGGCTGGTGCAAAGCGATATTTTCCCGAATGGTGCCGCTGATGATAAACGAATCTTGCAACACCACCCCCACCGCCCGGCGCAACCGCGCCACGCCTAGCTCCTGCATCGTGTAACCATCAAACGTGATACTGCCCGCCTGCGGCCGATACAAGCCCAACAGTAACCGCACCAGCGTGCTTTTGCCCGCCCCCGTCGGCCCCACAATGCCTATTTTCTCGCCGGGAGCCACCTCAAACGAAAGGTCGGTCAGTCCAAATGAGCCGTCCTGAGCATAATGAAACGTGAGGTTGGCGACCTGAATGCTCCCCTGCAAGGTGAGCGGCTCTGGCTCTGCTGATTCTTGTTCGTTCGTGGCCTCCTCTTCGGCAGGTGTGTCCCACACATCCGCCAGCCGCTCCAGATAAGCCCAAATTTGTTGCGCCTGATTGATGTAATGGGCCAAACTGCCCAGCGGCACAAGGCTCGAGGAAGCCAGTACCACCAGCCCCAACATCTGCCCCAACGTGAGCTGGCCCCCGTTGACCGCCCCCACCCCAATCCAGAGCAGGAGCAAAGGGGCGGCGTTGGTCAGAAGCTGGAGCAAGCTGTTAATGCCCGCCACATAACGGTCGCGCCGCACATCTGCTTGCAAGGTGGCCGTGAAGCGGGTGTGCCATTGGGCAAAGAGCCAGCTTTCCGTGCCCGCCGCCTTCACCGCTTCGATACCGCGCAACACCTGCACCGCAAAACCATCCTCTTCGGCGCGAGTGGCGAGGGCGACTTGGCTGTACTCATGCACCCGCCCTCCCGTGCGGGCGAGGAGCAGGAATTGCGCCACGGCCATGCCCGTCACCACCAGCCCAAAAAGGGGGGCTTGGGCATAGAGAATGAAGAGATAGAGCAAAGCGAGCGAGCCGTCGAGCAAGCCGCCCAGCACGCCCGAGGAAATCATCTGGCGGACGACGGCGTTACCCTCGAGGCGGGCAATTAAGTCGCCGCTGGTGCGCTGTTGGAAAAAATCGTAAGGGAGGGTGAGTAGGTGCGCCAAAAAGTCGGGCATGAGGTGGCTGTCTAGCTTTTGCTGAAGCTGAACGACCAGCAAACTCCGCGCATAAATCACGGCCGTTTGTGCCAACAAAGCCACAGCCATACCCACGCCCAATAATAAAAGGGGCGGTTCCCCGCCAGCGGGCAAAATGCGCTCCACCACCAGCCAAGTGGCGAGGGGCAGAATCAGCCCCGCCAGTTGCAACAGCAGGGACGCGCCCAGCAGTTGCCCCAGCAGGGCGCGACTGCCAGGCACATTCAGGGCGCGTTGGGCGTAACGTCGCCAAGTGGCGGGAGGCGCGTCGGCCGTGTGGGCGGCTATTTGTTCGGCAAAGGTGGGGGAGGGGGTAAAGGTAAGGGTCACGCCGCTGTATCTGGTGGCAAATTCGTCGTGGCTCAGGGTGCGGCGGCCGAGGGCGGGGTCTATGATGGTGGCTTGATGCTTGTCCCATTTTTCGAGGACGACGAAGTGTACGCCTTGCCAATGGATGATGGCGGGAAGCACGGCCGTGTCCAACCCCTCCAACGTATGGCGATACGCCTGCACCGTCAGCCCTAGCTCCCGCGCCGCTTGGGTAATCATCAGGGCGGTCACGCCGTTTTGCCCGCCGCCCATCAGCCGCTGGCAGGCGGCGACGGGGATGCGCTCGCCCCAGTAGCCGGCAATCATGGATAGGCAGGCGGCGCCGCAATCGGCCGCGCTCATTTGCAGGGTGACGGGAACTCGTTTGGGGCGTTGGAACATTTTGCCTCGGAGGGATAGGTATTGTAGGGTCTCACGGCCGTGTCTGTTTTGTGATTGACTGAGGCAACCCCCACCAATATACTCCCGTCCATGCTTGTGATAACAAAAACAAAAGTTTTTGCGATGCTTCGTCGGGACTTAATAGCATTAGACTGCCCCGTATAAACCGCTTGTTTTGTGCTGAAATAAATGCCTAGCCACAAACTTCCCAGACTGATTCAATGAGGAAAAGATGACTGACGAACAAACTCGATTTCTTCATCTCATCGATGAACTACACAACGCGAATCAACTGATAATCGACGGTTTCGGTGCTCTTCAAGAAATCGACATCAGTAATAATTTTTACCACATACCACATCAGCTAATGGCGAGCGGTTTTGAAAGACTATTGAAATGCTTTATCTCTGTAGTTCATCACGGCCGCACTGGAACATTTCCAGATATGAACTTTATGAAGCGGCTTGGTCATGACTTGGTGCAGTTGAAAGACGAAATTTGGCAAAACTACTATGGAGGTCGCAACCGACCATTTATTGATGGCGAGTTCAATGCTCTCGCCTCTGATCAGCACTTAATTGATGCCATCACAGTTCTTTCCCTTTTTGGTCGGTTTGGACGCTACTACAATCTCGATGTTGTTGCTGGAAGTCCTCACCAGCCCGTTGACCCAGAGACAGAATGGAAGGCACTAGAAGCACGTATCGAATCACCAGTGCCCTATCTATCCGACATAGAGCGGCTACATCAAGAATACTATCCTCGTGTCAACTCACTTCTCGTCGGTCGATTAGAGCGGTTCGTTCGCGCCATTGCGTTGCAATTTACAATTGGCGACCATATTGATCCAAGCAGATTTATTCGTCAAGCATCAGGTACTTTTTCCAATCTCCGAAACCTTCGTGATGAATCACTTGGCCAAAATGACTACCGACGCTCCGTGAAAATCCTTCAAAGCAAAAAGGACAACTGGATTAAGCGTTCCGACAATGAAATCCTAGCTGGTGATAACCAAACCCAAGTTGTCGAACGCAGGAATTTTAGTGGGGACTGGCCATTTCGGACAGACCGCGTGATTCTCGAATGTGCGGACTCTACATTTCTAATCGTCAACATTGATGGTTACGCATATTCGCTGAATGGTTCGGCCAGAAGTCGTTATAACCTTCCATCACCACACGATGCGGGGATGGCGATACTGGGCAAATCTATTAAGCCTTTTATTGACATGACTCTCAAGTTGCGACCGCAAAATTAAGGAGTTTACGGCATGGCTAACATCCCAGATAATATTCAACGCATAATTTCACAATTGGTGAAGGAAATTTTGGACACAGGGATACAGATCGCCTGATAGCTGTGAGGAAGGTTGAAAACGGCCGTTTTTATTACCCCTCCCCAGTGCCATGCCCAATTATGTTATAATCTGAACGTGAATTTTAATGATATGTCCACCCTAAGAGGCAAAAAATGATGGTCACAAAAGATATTCGTCAGCAACTACATCAGCAAATTGACCATTTACCAGACGAGATGGTGGGGCAAGTGGCCGAGTTCACTTTGTTCATTATGGCGCGGCGACAAATACGGCCGACATATGCGGATTGGGATTACAAAGAGTGGCAAACCTTCACCTTAGAGCAATTCTTCCGTGAAGCTGATGACGTTGAATATTCATTGGAAGATGCGCAAGAAATATACCAGCCATGAAACCCGGCGATATTGTTCTCATTCGCTTTCCTCAAACTGATTTACAGCTAGGAAAACTACGCCCAGCCTTGGTTATTGCGGAGAGTCCGGGGCGTTACGCAGATGTGCTACTCGCTTTTGTCTCATCACGCACTTACCAAGCAATTCCCGAATTTGACGAGATAATTGATCCATCTGATTCTGACTATGAACTAACAGGCTTAAAGGTTCGTTCCGTTATTCGGTTAGCGCGTTTGGCGACAGTTGAATCCTCTGTCATTAATGCACGCCTCGGCAACATTTCGGATGGACGATTAAAGCAAATCAAAGCGCGGTTGGTTAGCTGGCTAGAACAGTGAATTGTTGTACGTGATTTTCAAAATTTTCCACCTACGCAGGCGTTAGGCAGTAAGATTTTCCCACGGCCGTCTCTCCCCCGAGCGGCCGTTTTTTTCACCCCATCCGCAAGACACACGGCAACGGATACACCATGCGAAGCAGGGTGTACCCAATCCCCGCCACCCCGCGAAAAAACGTCGGATTAAACAGATGGGCGGGCACATCATCATAAAGCTGGAAAGCCCCCCGCGCCACACTTTCCGCCACCAACTCCTCCGCCATCTCCCGCGCCGTTGCCCGTTCCCCCAACTCCCACAGCACATCAATCTGCCCGCAACGTCCACAGCAGAGCGTGTCGAGGGTGTACTCATAGGCTTGGCACAAATGGTTGCGGGCGATTTCCACGGCCGTGCCCCCCCTCTCACCCATCGCCGCCCCCGCCAACCCAACCCCCGCCGAGCCATGACACCAATTATCCAAACAAACAGGCTCTGCCCCCCGCCTATCCTGCCATCTGTCCTCCTGCGCATCAAAAAGCGTCTGCTGGAACGCCCACGCCGCCTCGGCGTCCGCCGCAAAACGGGCTTCGCCGCTGGCCTGATAAAGTTGGGTCAGGGCATAAGCAATGCCCGCCGCCCCGTGCGAAAAGCCGCCCAAGCGGTGGGGGTCTTTTTGCCAATTGGCTAACAACCCCTCCCCCAAAGTGACCGCTTGGGCGAGGAGTTGGGCTTGCACGGCCGTGTCCCCCACCACCTGCCGCAACTTCAGCAAGCCCAGCAGTAGCCCTGCCTGCCCATCTATCACCTCCGCGCTGTCCAGCTTGTGTGCTTGGTTGGCAAGGGCGAGGGCTTCTTCTATTAAATGGGGTGCGTCTAGCCAATCGGCCAGCAGGGCGAGGGCGTAGAGGCGGCCGCCAGGGTCGAGTGACACGGCCGTGTTTTCATCACGCTCTACTTTCCCCCCCCGCAACCCCGCCAAAGCCAACTCCCGCCACCGCTGTTCCCCCGTCACTCGCCACAACGCCGCCAAAAACAGCGCAATCCCCGCCCGCCCTGCGTAAAAATCTTCCCCCACAAGGGCATGTTGGTGATAAACCCCCTTCGCTTCTGGCCGAAACGCCATCCAGCCGAGGCCATCTCCCGCCACGGGCACGGCCTGTTTTGCCACCAATTCCCCCAGCACACGCGCCATTCCCAGAAAATCCCGGGGGGCATCGGCGGGCAGATAAGAGCCACGGGTGAGGGTAGCCTGTATGACCGCCTGTTGTTGGGCTTGCTCGGCGGGACTGGGCAAACGGATGGGCGGCCAGACAAAGAAGTCGACCGTCGTGCCGTGGCTGTGGTGCAAGTCGGGCTGGCCGATGGGGGTGGTGAAGAAGGGCACATCTCCTTGGGACACGGCCGCTTGTTCAGCCGCCAACAACGACGAAAGTTGCCTCTGCTCAGGAGTGCTCAAATAGGCACGCGCCAAACTGTCTAGCTCGACGCTAAAGGCCGCGCCGCTAACCAAAAAGGCGGGGTGGCGCAGATGGTCGAGGAGGCGGCCATAGGCGGCCGTGGGGCGGGGGACAAAGCGCACCATCCCTTGCCGAAAGGGCGCCAACGGCCCATCCTCTGCCCATAATGCCGCCTCGTGTTCGGTGGCAAAGGCCATCAGCCGCGCATAACCAGCCCCAATGTCGGCGGGTTGGGCCTGTGTCAAGCCGCCCACTTCGGCCACGCCGCCCTGATTGATGAACCACATGGGCAACGCTCCCGTGCGTAGCACATCGAGCGGGTCGTTTTGCCCCGCTATTTGTGGGTACACCAACATTTCCCCGTCCACCAACTGGGGGTGCGCCCCCCCGTGGATGAGGTTTTCGCTGTGCAGGTCGGTGGCGTGGAGCAGGTGGAACAGGCCGAGCAAGATGCCCGTGCGCAGGTCGTAGAGCGGGTCGGTGGGGGGCAATGGCGCGGCCTCAGCCCAGGCCATCCAGCCATAGTTGGCGCGGGGGAGTGTCCACAAGGGGGTGAGGGATGGCGTGAGTCCCCGCGCATTGAGCCAGCGCACGAGCTGTTGCCAGGCATGGTCGAGGGCGATGCTTTTTGGTTTGTAGGCGAGGGTTTGCCCATCGGCCAATTGGACGTGCCAGACGGTGCGCCCGCCGTGGTGGGGGTCGGAGAGGTTGGGTTGCACGGCCGTGATAGCGTCAGCGGTCAGCGGTAGGTCGGTTAATTCAGACCAATCAGCGGCCACACGGCCGTGGAAATCCCTCACCTCATCTACCCAATGCAAAACAGTCGTTGCCAATTGCCGCCCCAACACGGGCAACGTGGCACAGAGGGTGGGCAGATTGTACGCACCCATTTGTTGCACCGTCGGCGTCACCCAATCGCGCAACCGCGCCGCCAAATAGTCGCGCAAATTTTGCTGGACGGCAGGGGAGAGCCACGCCAAATGGGGTTCGGCCAAGGGGTCGGCCACGGTCAAAAAAGGGGCAATGACGGCTGTTTCATCCTCGGCGACGGGCGCACTTTGCGTCAACGCCTCGGCTAAGATGGCCGCCCATGGGGGCTGTTGCGCTGGTTCTAGCCATGCGGCTACCTGCCCATCCTGTAATAACGCCTGTGCCTGCGCCACATCCAGCCCCAGCCAGCCCAACCGCTCCGCCAACTGCGCCTCGCCCCCCAATAGGTCGCACCATCGTGTCCAGAGTGGGTCAGAATTGACAAATCTTGCAGATTTGTCAATTCTTTGAAAGCCGCCCGCCACTCGTTCGGACAAAAACGCGGCGCGGTGCATGATGGTTTGCCAATCTGTGGGGGTCATAAAATCACCTCGCAAGAGTTGACAAATCTCAAAGATTTGTCAACTCTGGGAACAAATGATGCGCCAAAAAGTGGAGACGGTCAGCGGCACTACTAAGCGCGTCCCCATGCCCACTGCCCGTATAAACGCGCAAAGTGATGGGCGCGTCCCCCGTTTGCGCGGCTTGCAGAGCGCGGGCAAAGCGCAAGCTGTGCGCCTCCCCCACGCGGGGGTCGTGTTCATGGGTGGTGATGAGTGTCGCAGGATAGGCACGGGGCGGCAGGTTGTGCAGGGGGGAGTAGGCGGCCAACACAGGTCGCATAACGGGGTCATCGGGTGAGCCATATTCCGCCAACCAGTTCCCCCCTTGCCCCAGCCGATGATAGTCGAGCATGTCGAGTAGCCCCGACTCGATAACGACCGCACCGAACAAATCAGGAGCTTGGGTGAGGCACGCCCCAGCGGTCAGGCCACCGTTGCTTGCGCCCCATAGCCCTAGTTGGCTGGGGGTCGTCATGCCTGTGTGGATGAGCCAGCGGGCGACGACCAGCACATCGTCGAAGGTGCGCTGTTTGTGGGTTTGCACGGCCGTGCTGTGCCACCCTGCCCCTCGTTCATGCCCCCCCCGCGCACAAACCGCGACAAACAGACCACCCAGCTCCAGCCAGGCCAGCACATCCGCCGAAAAGCGAGGGGTAAGAGCCACGCCTAGCCCGCCGTAGGCGGTCAGCAGGGTGGGGCAGGGTTGGTCTAGGGGGAGGTCACGGCCGTGGGCATAAAAAATCGGCACAAGCACCCCATCGGTGCTGGGGATTTGGGCGGTGTGGGTCACAAAATCAGCGGGGTCGAAGGGCAGAGCGGGGGATTCGCCAATGGGTTTGGGCTGGGCATCGCCCGGTTGCCAAGCATAGGGTTGCGGGGAGTGGCTGTAGTCGCTGGTGGTGAACGTTATCTGATTGGTGGCGGGGTCGCTGGTCAGGTCGTCTACTGTGCCGAGGGTGGGCAGGGGGATGGGGGTTGGCTGGTGGTCGGCGTGATGATGGTAGGAGAGTTGGCACACGGCCGTGTCATCCAACCGACTGAGTACCCATCCTTCTTGGAGCGGAACGGCATCGAGAAGCAAGCCATCGCTCAAAGCGAGTAGCTCCGTTTGTACCCCGCTGGCCAGGTGGAAGGCGATAAGTCGGCCGTGGGGCGCATCCCGCGCCACCGCCCGCACAAACAACTCATCCTCCCGCCAGCCCAACACATCATACCGCCCCACAAATTGGGTGATGAGTTCAATGGGGGGCTGGTTGGGGTGCGAGAGGGGGATGACGTGGAGCCGATTTACAGCCGTGTTGTTGAGAACGGTGACGGCCAGCCAACGGCCGTTGGGGCTGGCGTGGGGTTGATAATACCAGTCGGGTTG
>JBGTIZ010000464.1:0-13115 GCA_041745395.1 Promineifilaceae bacterium (SeqCode)
GGCCTTGGTTGCGCTCTGGGCGTCCTTTGAGGGCCGTGAAGGGGCTTGCCACAAGCCACAATATCTATTTGCCTGAATGACCACCGCGCTTTGATTTTGTCAAGGTGCTTTCCAAATACCCCTTTTTGCAGGGGACTCAGAGATTATTATCAAATTAAGCATGACAAGACACTAGGCGGGTTTGGAGCCAATTGTTTTGCACGGCCGTGGCCTCCCGCAGACCCAATCGTTCATATGCTAAAGATGAAATGGGCATCGTTTAAATCTCCTGCTAATGGGCAATTGTCAATTGTCAATGGCTAACGGCCGCGACGGCGTTGCCAGACGGTTAGGCCAGCTAGTAAAATGAGGGCGGGGGCGATGAAGAGGGCGACAAATTGCACCAGAGCCAATTCGCCGGGCGAAATAGTAAGCTGACGCGGGGTTGCTTCACGGGGCACAAAGTCGAGCGGTTCCGCGTCTCCCGCCAGCCAGTTGAGCGTGTTGAGCCAAAAAACGCTGTTGCCGTTCAAATAAATGCCATCGTTTAGGGCAAAATCCGCATCCCCCACGGCGACCAGCCGTGCCCCCGTGCGCGTGTTTTCCAGCGCGGCGGCGATGGTTAGCGGCGGGGGGAAATCTTGGTCATCGCGGGTCGGCGGGGAATTTTGCAGGTCAGTTTCGCCCCAAGCGGTGTCGCTGGTGAAGGCGAGACCCGTGGGCAAGACGCCATCCACGGCCGTGTCCACACTCCCCAACGACCGCGCCGCATCAAAAACCAGCGTAAACTGGATTACCTCGCTGCTGATAATGGGGTGATTGCCAAAACGATCTACGATGAAGGCAAAGGGCCGCTCAAACAGGGCGCGGTCATTATCTATGACCACATCTGGCCGAAAAAGAATGCCCCACACGGCCGTGAGCCAATCCGCTAGCCCATCCCCTTCCGCCGCCAAGGCCGCCTCCGAGGTAATCACATCCCGAATGACCAGCAGAGAGCCACCTTCCGCGCTAAACGTGCTGAGCAAATCTAGCTCGGCGATAGAGAGGGCGCGGGTGGGGCGGATGAGCAAGAGCAAATCGGCATCGTCGGGGATTTGATTGGCCAAGCGCAAATCGAGCGGGCGCAGATAAATGCCCACCTCGCGGGCTAGCTCGGCAGCCACGGTCAACCCTTGCCCGCCGGGGTCGTCGAGGGCGGGTTCGCCGTGGCCGGCGATGACGTAGGCGTTGATGGTGCGGGGGAAGATGAGCTGGCGTAGGGTGGCAAACACCTCGCGGTCGGTCAGGCCGTATAACACGGCCGTGCGCTCCCCCCCCTGCCCATCGGGTAAGATAAAGACCAGCGTGCCGTCCGTCGTAATGTTGTACTCATTGGCTAAGACGGGGTTGGCTTCCCAATCAACAAATTGATAGCTAATTTGGTCGCTCACGGCCGTGAACAGCTCGAGATAGGTGCGGGCACTTTCTTGGCGAGCGGGAGCGCGAGGGCTGAAAAAGCCCAGCACGGTAATTGGTTCTTCCGCTTGTTCCAGCAGGGCTAAAATTTCGGGATTCGCACTAAATTCTTGGGAAGCGGTGGTGTCGAGCCGCCATTGCGGATTTTGATACGCTATCCAGTAGAGGAGCAGAAACACGGCCGTGAACAGCCCTACCAACAGGCCATTCGCTACCCCATAACGCGCCGTGCGACCCGCGACCAGTTCCCGCACCCGCTCGGGCTGGCTCACCGCGGCCACAATGAGCAAAATCGCGCCCGCGACCAGCAAGTAAGAGGGCACACCCGCCAAGCTCCCCGCCAGCAGGCTGTAAACCAGCCCGCCAACGATGAGCAGAAGTCCCACCCAGGGCAATATTGTCTGCACCGCACCAAATCTAGCCATTTACTCTTTCCACCGCTGGCTTTCTAGCACCCGCACGGCCGCGAACAGAAACACGGCCGTGAGGCCCACAAAATAAACGACATCTGTGACCTGCAACACCCCTTGCGCAAACGGCACCAAATGGTCGGGATAAGAGAGTTGGCGCAACGCCTCAGCCACGCTGTCATTCGTAACCAACGCCTCATTAAGTAGGGCCACCAGATACAGTAGAAAAATCAGCCCAAAGCCCAAAATGTAAGCGACAAGCTGATTGCTGGTCAGGGCAGAGGTAAACAGGCCAATCGCCAACATCGCCCCCACGCCCAAAATAACGCCGAGGTAAATGGTCAGCATGGGACCCATATCAGGGTTGCCAAAGCGCAACAAAACAAGCGGATAAAGCAGGGTGAAGGCCAAAATGAGCAAAAAGTAGAGCCACAGCCCCAAAAATTTGCCCAACACCACCTCCTCATCCCGCACGGGCAGGGTCATGAGCAATTCCAGCGTGCCGCTCCGCCGCTCCTCGGCCAAGGTGCGCATGGTCAGGGCAGGGGCGACGAACAGGGTGGCAAAGGTAAAAAAGCCCAGCACACCCGCCACGGTCGGCGGGTTAACGGGTTGCCCCAACTGGCTCAGCTCCACATAGCCAGCCACGCCCTGAATAAAAATCAGACCGCTCAGGCCAACCAGCACAAAAGCGACGATGTACGCAATCGGTTGGGTAAAGAGGCTAGTGAGTTCGCGCTGAGCGATGGTGAGAATGTTGCGCATGAGGAGTTAAGAGAGTAAGGGAGGGCTAATTAGTTTACAAGGTCGTTGGTTTATCATCAAAACGCTTTTTACTGCTTGAATCAAGCTTACCATTCCCCACTTCAACCTTCCACCCCTTTAACCAACCCTTCTCTTACTCCCTCCCTCACCCACCTCCCTCTGCTTCGCGCAGTTTTTGCAGGAAGATGCTCTCTAAATTGTTGTGCGGGCGGGTCAGTTCGTGGAGTCCCCAGCCTTGCTGGAGGATGAAGTCAACCACGGCCGTGGGGGTTTCTACCTCTGGGGCAAGGGTTAGTTCGAGGGTAGCGGTCGCAGGGTGGGCAGACACGGCCGTGACCTGTCCCGCCAATCCTTTTTTAACCAACTCAGCCGCCCCAGCGGGCAGATGGGCACAGCGCACCCGCACCCTGTTCTGCTGGTCTAACGTTTGCTTGAGGGGAAAATCAGCGCGGACACGGCCGTGGATCAAAATAATAGCGCGGTCACAAATCTGCTCCACCTCGCTCAAAATATGGGTACTAAGCAACACCGTGCGCTCCTCTCCCAGCGTCCGAATCAAGTCACGCACCTCCATAATTTGACGCGGGTCCAGCCCAATCGTCGGCTCATCCAAAATCAGCACGGGCGGGTCATGAAGCAGAGCCTGCGCCAGCCCCACCCGTTGTCGCAACCCCTTCGATAAACTGCCAATCAAGCTTTCTGCCCTCGTGGTCAAGTCCACGCTTTTCAAGACTGCCTGAATGCGGTCACGCGCATGGGTCACGCGCCGCAGGCGACCGATAAAGGTCAGGTAGCTGGTCACGCTCATTTCGGGGTAAAGAGGCACCGTTTCGGGCAGGTAGCCCAGCTTGGCACGGGCTTGAAAGGAGTCGCGCAGGGTGTCGTGCCCCGCGATGGCCGCCTGACCGCTGGTGGGCGGCAAATACCCCGTCAGGATGCGCATGGTCGTGGTTTTGCCCGCGCCGTTTGGCCCGAGCAGGCCCACGATTTCGCCCGCCGCACAGGTAAAGCTAACGTCGTGCAGGACGAGGGTTTGGGCGTATTTTTTGGTGAGGGACACGGCCGTGATTTGTGACATAGGTTCAAGATTCAAGGTCGCCAAAGGCGGGGCAAGGTTCATTGCAAACGAGATACTTCATTCACCATTAGCAATTCACCATTCATGACCAGCAGTATAGCACGGTGCGGTAGGGGTGGGTCAATGCGGCTCTGCCGCCATTGGCTCACCCCTTGCAGACCCATCCCCAAAATTGGATGCGGGCGGAAATTGGGCGAGCAAACGTCGAACATTGGTTGTTAGCGAGGGCTGGTGTCTCCGCCGTTCGCCCGCCCCTACCGCAGATGACCTTCCACTACCGTCGCGTTAACCAACTCCGGGAGGAGTGGGGGACAAGCAAGATGGAAGATGAAGCCTCCCGGAGAGGGAGGGCGAACATTTGTCTCAAGACAAAACAGAACAAATAGTCTGTTTTGAGAAGCAGGGGATTCCCCCCTGCAGCCCCAGAAAACCAGCACCCAGAAGCCCAGTAATTCAGGGGCTTGGGTGGGCGCAACGAAAACCGAGACTGGAGCTGCGATACGGAGGAAACAAAGGAGGGTCAAAACAGCTAATCGCTGGCGGGAATGCTTTTAAACCTAAACGATTAGTCGAGCGCAGATCCGTCGGAACGTTGCCCCAACCACCCCCGCGCACAACCTTTTTTAAATAGTCAGAATGGTCCAGAAGGGGAGCATCAGCAGGATCAGAATAGTAACGCTCATAATATGTATCATTAACCCATTCCCATACATTACCTGCCATATCCTGCGCCCCTACCCAACTATCCCCATCTGGTGAATAACTTCCCACATTAGCTGATTTGCCCACACAACCATTCCTATCAGGACTAAAATTAGCCAAACTACAAGTCGGCTCAGCTTCTCCCCACGGATAAGTGTTGCCTTCTTCTCCTCGTGCCGCATACTCCCACTCTGCTTCCGTCGGCAAGCGTGCTTCTACCCACGCACAATACGCTTCCGCATCTTCCCAACGTACGCCCACCACTGGCTGATGCCAACCGTTAAAGTCAGTATCCATCGCATACTCTGACTGCTCGCATTGCCTATCCAGTACACATTCGGCATATTGTAAATTCGTCACCTCGGTCTGGTCAATCCAAAACGGGTTCAAGGTCACATCATACACGGGGCTTTCATCATCCTCCCAATCTTCGCTCCCCATCGGGAACGTACCACCGGGCACAAAACGCATGGTCATGTTGTCCTTTGGCCGCATCCAGCTATCGCCCAATTCGGCGTTGGCGGGTGGTTCATTGGGGTTGGGTGTCGCCGTAGGCGTGCTGGTTGGGTGGGTGGTTGGGGTCGCCGTAGCAGTTGCCGTAGGCTCGGGCGTGGCGGTTGGTGGTTCCAGCGTGGCCGTAACAACCGGCTCAGCCACTTCGGGTGTGTCCAGTGCGTCTGCTTCTGGCTGTGGGTTCGCTTCCACTACTTCAACGACCTCAGTCGGCAACGTTGTCTCGCTTGTCGGCAACAAGGTCAGGCGCACATCTTGAATCGTCAAGGTATCTTTGCGCAACGAAACATTCAACACAAACGGGTCATACCCATCAGCCAAAATCGTAATTTTACCTCTGACAGGTTCGCTCTCTATCGGCACGAGAAACGCATAGACACCATTGGAATCTGTATATTCAACTGGCGGCGCACCTACAAAAGAAAAGGATGCTTGGGCATCGCGCACAGGGCGCAATGTCTCCGCATCAATCACCCGGCCGACATATTCCAATCTTTGCGGCTCTGGCTCTGGCAGACAAGCCGTCAACCCCACAAACACGACCACGGTCACCATAAACACCCACCAATTTCGTCTCTGCCACATATTTTCTTTCCCTTCTTCTCTCTTTTCTATAACCAAGCCCCAAGTTTAGCCCAGCCCAGCCCCCCAACCCACTCTGTCAGCTACTTCTTACTTCTTACTTCTTACTTCTGACTTCTGACTTATCCTATTTCCTCTTATCATAAATACGATGCGTCGCGTCCAGCAAACGATAATCAGGCCGCATTGGCGCAAAATCCAGCGACTCCTTCATGCCCAAGCAGAGAAACCCGCCGCGCACCAAACTCTGATTCAACAAACCAAAGACGCGATTCTGCAACTGCGGGTCAAAATAAATCAGCACATTGCGGCAAAAAACCAAATGCACCTCGCTAAACACCCCATCTGTCACCAAATTATGGTTGGCAAAAGTGATGTTGCGCTTCAGGCTCTTATCCATGCGCCCGTAACTGTAATGGGCATGATAATAATCAGCAAACGAGCGCGTCCCCCCCGCCAGTTGATAATTGGCCGTATATTTTTGCATGTCGCGCAAGGGATAAATGGCATCCCGCGCCGCTTTGAGCGCTAAGTCATTAAAATCAGTCGCAAAAATAGTGGCCCGGTCGTACAGCCCCTCTTCTTGAAGCAAAATAGCTAGCGAATAAACTTCTTGACCGGTAGCACAGCCCGCGTGCCATATTTTAATGAAGGGATAGGTGCGCAAATAGGGCACAATGAGGGTACGCACGGCCGTGTAAAAGCTCGGGTCACGGAACATCTCCGTCACCGTAATCGAAAAATCATAAATCATCGCTTGCGCCAGAGCCGCATCATGCAACACGGCCGACACCAACTCCCCAATCTGCCCATACGCCGTTCTGGTCAAAAACCGCCGCACCCGCCGCTGTATTGTCGCTCGGCTATAATCATGAAAATCATACCCATACCCCTTTTGTAGAGCCATCAGGAGCAAATCAATCTCGATATTTTCTACTTCTTGTGGCGTCATGGTTTAGAAAGAGATATGAGGTAAGGTCAAGTATTCAGGTAATTTTCTATTGACTACGCGAAGACTACCCAGTGCGTAGCGCACATTCAAAGCACCTGGCTATATTAACACGAACAAGCCACGCTTTAACCAAATCACATTTTTTATCAAGTCAGATACATACGAACAGGTACAAATTATGAGCAACCAACCCATTCTCCCTTGGGGAAGCCGCACCTTCATTATGGGCATCCTCAACGTCACGCCCGACAGCTTTAGCGGCGATGGCGTTCTAGACCTGCCCACGGCCGTGTCCCAAGTCACCACCTTCCTGCACCAAGGCGCGGATATACTCGACATCGGCGGTGAAAGCACCCGGCCGAATGGGGAGCCAATCACGGCCGTGCAAGAGCAAGAGCGCGTTTTACCCCTCATCACGGCCGTGCGTCGTGCTCACCCCCACGCCCTCATTTCCGTAGACACCTACCGCGCCAGCACCGCCCAACTCGCCCTCGCGGCCGGGGCCAACTGGATCAACGACATCTGGGGCTTCCAGCACGACCCCGACCTGCCCGCCGTGGTCGCCGCCGCCGACTGCCCCGTCGTGCTCATGCACAACGGGCGCAACCGCCCCCGCCACCCCGGCGACGACAGCTATTACGGCGATTTTCATTACGATGACCTGCTCGCCGAAATCAAAGCGGAACTGCAAGAAAGCGTAGACATTGCTCTGGCCGCCGGGGTACGCCGCGAAAACATTATGCTCGACCCCGGCATCGGCTTTGGCAAAAACGCGCCCCAAAATTTGGAGCTACTCCGCCGCTTGGGGGAGCTAAAAAAGCTAGGCTTCCCGCTCCTGCTGGGCACGTCTCGCAAGGGGTTCATTGGGCATTATCTGGGCGGTTTGCCGCCCGAGGAGCGGGTCGAAGGCACGGCCGTGACCGTCACCCTCGGCATTGAACGCGGAGCCGACATCATCCGCGTCCACGATGTGCAGGCCATGAGCCGCACCGCCCGCATGGCGGACGCCCTTCTCCGCTCGCGCTAACACAATATTTACACATCGTTATCACCAGAGGTACGAGCCGCTTCTTTCCCGTAACATCCCCGCTTTCCTCAACAAAATAGGTACAAAACCCCGACAGAGCCGTACATAAAGGTGACGTCAAACCAATTTGTACAAGCTTTGCAAAGCTACCCATTTTACCCACCGCACGTACACCAAAATTTGTTGAGGAAAACTATCCATGATTACCCAAACCAATCGAACTCGCTTCATTTGGCTAACGCTTTTGGCGGGACTGCTCATCACGGCCGTGATGGCCGTCAGCATCTCCTTTGCCGAGAGCAACAGCCCCACGGCCGACGCCCGTCTGCGCGTGGCTCATTTGGCCCCCTTCGCCCCCGGCGCAGGCACGGCCGTGACCATTACCCTTAACGGCAACGTCGCTCTCACCGACGTCAGCTTTCTCGACGCCACCGCTTATCTAACCGTGCCCGAAGGCCCCTATCTCGTCGAAATCTTCCCCGGCGGCAGTGCCACCCCAGCCATCACCGCCAACGTTAATCTGGCGGGTGACACCGATTACGCCGCCATCGCCATCGGCGACGGCGTCAACCAACCCCTGAGCCTGCTGGCCGTAGTCGACGACAATAGTGCCCCCGCCACTGGCGAAGCCAAACTGCGCCTCGGCCATCTAGCCCCCTTTGCCAACGTCATCACCGACACCCTTGCTGACGTGCGTCTGCAAGACGGCACGCCCATTCTAGAGGGCGTCCCCTTCGGCGTCATTGCCGCCACCTATCTAAACCTGCCCGCTGGCGAATATGACCTCAAAATCACGGCCGCTGGCGGTGCGCCCACCCTCATTGATGTGGCCCCCGTCACGCTCAACGATGGCGACATTGTGGACGCTTACGCCGTCGGCGATGGCAGTAACCAAGATTTGGGCGTCTTTCTCTGGCCCAGCAACGCCGCAGGCTTTAGTGCACCCCTTGGCACGATGGCTAACCTGCAAGTGATCCACCTCGCTCCCTTTGCCACAGGCATGGACACGGCCGTGACCGTCTCTCTAAACGGCGGCGACGTGCTAACCGACTTCGTTTTTGCGGATTCCACCGCCTACATCAGCGTACCTGCGGGAAGCTACGACGTAGCCATCACCCCCAATGGCGCTATGGATCCCGCCATTACGGGCACGGTCAACCTCATGGCTGGCAATGATTACACGGCCGTGGCAATTGGCGACGGCGTGAATCAAGACCTCGGTCTGCTTCCCCTGCTCAACAACAACGCCACCCCCGCCACGGGCAACGCCCACCTGCGGCTCGGCCATCTAGCCCCCTTTGCGGCGGGCAATGCTACTGCTGATGTGCGCCTGCAAGACGGCACGGCCGTGTTGACAGACGTAAACTTTGGCGATGTGGCCGCCTACCTGCCCCTGCCCGCTGGTGAATACGACCTGAAAATTACCACCCCCGGCGGCGAAACCACCCTCATTGATCTCATGCCAGTCACCCTCGACGAAGGCATGATTTACACCGCCTTTGCCGTGGGCGATGGCGTCAATGAACCTGTGGGCGCGTTTGTCATGGCGGACGGCCAAATGGGCGGTCTGGTTGATTTGGCAACCCAATTACAAGTCATCCACCTCGCTCCGTTTGCGGCAACAGAGATGTCCACGGCCGTGGACATCGCTCTAAATGGCACAACCGTCATCACTGGTTTTGTCTATGGCGACTCCACCGACTATCTCACCATCACCGCCGATGATTATTTCATTGAAATCTTCCCTGCTGGCAGTAACACCGCCGCCATTACGGCCAATGTCACCCTTGAGCAAGGCATGGCTTACAGCGCGATTGCCAACGGCGATGGCGTCAATCAGAGCCTCAGCCTAGCCGCTCTGGCCGACATGCCCGGCACACCAGCCCCGGGATTTGGCCATGTACGCCTTGGTCACTTTGCCCCCTTTGCGATGGGCGACGCCACGGCTGACATTCGCCTACAAGATGGCACCCCCGTCATCACAGGCGTGAACTTTGCCGACGTGGCTATGTTCATGCCCCTCCCTGCCGGCGAATATGACCTGAAAGTAACCACCCCTGGCGGCGAAACCACCCTGATTGACCCCCTGCCGTTTACCTTGAACGATGGCGACATTCTTTCCGCCTACGCCGCTGGTGATGGTGTCAACCAACCCGTGGGCGTCTTTGCCGTGCCGCTCGGGCAAATGGGCAGCTTCCTGCCCCTCTTTGATGATTACAATATCTACCTGCCCCTCATCAGCCGACCGTAACACCAGCTCCAACATAACCATCGCGTAAAAATGGCCGTCGCTTTTATCTACCAAGCGACGGCCATTTTGTTTCACACCTTGTGAAATATGCCACAATCAAAACCCTCTCTATTTGTCAGAAATAGCCAATAAAAGCTTGACACACCTCCCCTGACGTGTTAAATTTTGCTTATCTAACGCACTGCGTTATATATTTTTTGACAGTTACTTACTAATTGATTAGTTAGCAGTGTCACGCTAGACTTGCGCTCATTTGATTACCCTTCTGAAATTAGCCCAAACATTAAGTAAGCCGTGGAGCCATCTTGCACACCAAGGTGGCTCCACTTTTCCCAAAAAAAGAGTAATCAGTGGCCTACGGCCAAGTAATCAGTGAAGTATTACCTCACTGATTACTGAATTACTGAACACTGCTCACCACTAAATTAAAAAACGAATTCAACTTTCCAAAAGGAGTGATCCACCATGATTGATTTTCGACCAGATGAAGAGCAGAAAATGCTCGCCGATTCGGTCCACCGCTTTGCTGAAGAGCGTGTGCGCAAGATTTTCCGTGATGCAGAAGAAGCGGGCGCCATGCCGGCTGATGTTGTTCAAGCAGGCTGGGAAATGGGGTTACTCCCCACTGGTCTGCCCGAGGAGTATGGCGGTTTTGGCGAATACTCGGCCGTGACGGGTGCGGTCGCCCTCGAGGAGTTTGCTTGGGGTGATTTGGCCGCCACTCTGCACATCATGACCCCCAACTTGGTCGCTATGCCGCTAATGCTGTGTGGCACAGACCAGCAAAAAGAGCAATATTTGCCCCGTTTTGGGGGCGAAACGCCGCCGCAAGTCACGGCCGCGTTGACGGAGCCAGCCATCCAGTTTGACCCGCGTAATCTCAAGACCACGGCCGTGCGTGAAGGCGAAGTGTACGTCCTGAACGGCACCAAACGCATGGTTCCCCTCGCTGACCAAGCCGACACCTTCCTCATTTATGCCAACGAAGAAGGGCAAACCCAAGCCTTTATCATCGCCGCTGGCGCGGATGGCTTGACCATTGGCGAACGCGACAAATGGATGGGCATCAACGCCTACCCCACCTACACCATCACCCTCGAAAATTGTCGCGTGCCCGCCACCCTCAAGTTGGGCGGAGAAGAAGGGCTTGATTTCTCCCTGATTTTGAACCACAGTCGGGTTGCGCTGGGCGCGGCGGCCGTGGGGCTAACTCGCGCAGGGTACGAATACTCTCGTGAATATGCGAAGCAACGCGTGCAGTTTGGCGAACCCATTGCCCACAAGCAATCCATCGCCTTCATGCTGGCCGAAATGGCAATTGACGTGGATGCGGCGCGTTTGCTCGTCTGGGAAGCGGCTTGGTTGTTAGACCAAGGCAAGGACGCCACCCGCGAAATCACCGTCATGAAGAACCACATTGACGATTTGGCCGTGCGTGTCGCTGACCAAGCCCTGCAAGTGCTGGGCGGCTATGGCTACATCCGCGAGTATCCAGTGGAACTGTGGCTCCGCAATGCGCGGGGCATCGCTCATTTTGATGGGCTGTTGATTGTTTAAGAGCATTTCAGCATTTCAGTAAAAATGGCTGATACGCTACCAAAAGAGAGAGCAAATCATGATTAACTTTGAACTTCCTGAACGAGTAAAACAACAGCAAGCAATGGCCCAATGGGCGGCCAAAGATGTGATCCGTCCTATCTCCCGCAAGTATGATGAGCAAGAGCATGAACGGCCAGTTGAATACATCAACATGATTTGGCCGGTTCTGCGTGACCAAGCCAAGGCGCAGGCGGACAAACAGCAAGCGCGGGAACAGAATGGCGCGGTCAAGCAAAAAGAGCGGCTAAATTGGGGCATTTTGCAACTTATTTTGCAAATCGAAGCCCTAAGTTGGGGCGATGCGGCTATTTATCTCTGCACCCCCAACGGTGGTTTGGGCGGCGCGGCCGTTGATGCGGTGGCGACGCCCGAGCAGAAGGAGCGGTTTATGACCCGCTTCACCGAAGGGGAGCCAAAATGGGGAGCCATGGCGATTACGGAGCCAATGGCTGGTTCTGATAATAGCTCGATGCGCACCACGGCCGTGCTTGACGAAGAAACCAACGAATGGATTATCAACGGGGAAAAAATCTTTATCACCAATGGCAGTCTCTCCCTCGAAGAAAGCGACGGCTTCTGCGTCGTCTGGGCCACCATTGACCCCGACGCGGGTCGCGCCGGCATCAAATCCTTCGTGGTCGAAGCCCACACCCCCGGCATCACCATCGCCAAACAAGAGCATAAGCTGGGCATTCGCGCCAGCGATACGGTTTCGCTTCATTTTGACAATGTGCGCATACCGTACGACAATATCTTGGGCAGTGCCGAAGTAGGTGGCGCCTCGACCAAAGGGTTTAAGGGCGCGATGAAGACGTTTGACGCCAGCCGCCCAGCCGTAGCCGCTAGTGCGGTGGGCATTGCCCGCGCCGCGCTGGAGTTCACGCTCAAGACGCTGAAGCAAGAGGGCGTTGACTTGGATTACACGAAGCCAAAGCATTTGCTCACGGCCGTGGAACGCGACCTGATGGAAATGGAAGCCCAGTACAAAGCCTCTTGGCTCCTCACCCTGCGCGCCACCGCCCAGATGGTCCACGGCGAAAGCAACCGCCTCGAGGCCAGCATGTGCAAAGCCCGCGCCGGCGCGGCCGTGACCTGGATCACCCAAAAATCAGTCGAACTCCTCGGCCCCCTCGGCTACTCCCGCGACACCCTCGCCGAAAAATGGATGCGCGACGCCAAAATCCACGACATCTACGCAGGCACCCCGCAAATCAACCTGCTCATCGTCGCCCGCAGTATCCTCGGCTACTCTCGGCGAGAACTGAAGTAGCTATAAGCTTTAAGCCGTAAGCTATAAGCTTTAAGTTGGACTCCCCGGTACTTTTTTGCAGTGCCGGGGAGTTGCTTGAGTCACGAATAGGTCTAAGATGCAGAATTTTCGGGAGCTTATAGTTTGGCAAAAAGCACACCAGCTAACCCTGAACATTTACAGCCTGACCAAACAATTCCCCAGCGACGAAAAATTCGGTCTAACCAGCCAAATGCGCCGCTCAGCCGCCTCTATCCCCACCAACATCGCCGAAGGCTGTGCCAAATCCAGCGACGCTGATTTTGCTCGCTTTTTGTCCATTAGCCTCGGCTCCACAAGTGAGTTAGAGTATCAGCTACTGCTTGCCCACGACCTGAAATACTTAGCCACACCCACTTACAAACAACTCCATCAGGACGCAAATGAAGTTAAACGCATGCTCATTGCCTTCATCAAGAAGCTAAAATAATCACCGCCAAACGCTTAACTTATTGGAGATTAAAAATTTAATTTGGTAATAGCGGCTTCGTCGTGGCCTGCGGCCACGACT
>JBGTIZ010000465.1:0-12887 GCA_041745395.1 Promineifilaceae bacterium (SeqCode)
AAAAAAACCCCCCTTATTTTGACGAGCCGCCGCAGGCGGCGAGGCGTGTGGCCGTTACCAATTCATCAATGAACTGTGAAGTTCACTTGAACCATGCCCAAAAATTAGTGGCAAAAAATTTTTAACGAGATTGAGTAATAATTCGTCCAAACTAGCTACCATACATCAGCACTTACCCCTTCAGCCTAGGCTGGCTTGCTGACTTCCACCCCCTCCTGCGGAGAACCATCTTGCCCCCTTTACTCCAAACCATGCGGCCCCGCCAATGGCCGAAAAACCTTTTTGTCTACGCCGCCCTCGTCTTTGACGGCACGCTTCTCAATCTCGCGCCCCGCTTGGTGCAAACTACGGCCGCGTTCTTCCTTCTCTGCCTCATGTCCAGCGCGGTCTACATTATGAACGACCTCGCCGACATCGAAAGCGACCGTCAGCATCCCACCAAGAGACATCGTCCGCTTCCTTCTGGCAAACTAAACCCAAACAGAGCCAAAATCGCCCTCGTTTTCCTCGTCATTTTTAGCCTGAGCGCGGGCTTTTGGCTCTCTGTCCCCTTTGGGCTTATTTTACTCATCTACTTTGTTTTGCAAATTGGCTACACCTTCGCCCTCAAGCATATGGTCATCATTGACGTCATGACCGTGGCCGCTGGCTTTGTCCTGCGGGTCGGGGCGGGCGTGGCTGTTATCCAAGTGCAACGCTTCTCCCCGTGGCTCTACGTCTGCACGGGGCTACTCGCCCTCTTTCTTGCCCTTGGCAAGCGGCGGCATGAATTGGTTCTACTGGGCAACGGGGCGGGCAATCACCGCGCTATTCTTGAGGAGTACAACCTCCCTTTTGTAGACTTGCTTATCGGCATCGTTTCCGCCTCCGCGCTGGTGGCCTATAGCCTCTACACCTTCTTGGCCGAAGGGTGCCCGACAATCACCTAATGATGTTGACCATTTTACCCGTCGTCTACGTCCTCTTTCGTCTGCTTTACCTCATGATGGTGCAGGGTAAGGGAGGTGCGCCCGAGGAAATCCTGCTCAAAGACCGACCGCTACAGGTGGCCCTCGCCATTTGGGGCTTGATGATTGTGGCCTCGCTCTATTTCTTGTCAACCGCGCCGCTGTCGGCATAATTGGGGAGGGAGCGAGTAAGGGAGTAAGGGAGAAAGGGAGTTTGGTACGCAGTTCACCTAGCTGACTGGCTGAAATGCTGACTAGCTGAACGCTACTCATTGCGTTAAGCTATATTGTAGAAGTGTACACTTATCGCCGAGATAGTTAAAAGGAGTTGCACCATGAAAAAGTTGTTGGTTTGCTTTAGTTTGATGATATTGGCCTTTTTGGTGGCTTGTCAGCCGACTGTCGTGAAAGAAGACACGGCCGTGCGTGGCAAAACAGCCACCAACAATACTGCCCAAATTGCCCCCGAAGCCCCCGAAAATATAGTCACTGATTTGCAACAAGAAGATGAAGACGAAGACGCAGACGCAGAGGAAACGGCTGATGCCGCTCCTGATGTCTTTGCCGAAATCACGCACGGCCCCCTGAGTGGTGAAGTCAGTGCCACGGCCGTGACTCTATGGGCACGCGGCAACAGCGAAGGAACCCTCGCCTTCATCCTGACCCCCATTGGCGTCGTCTACACCCCTACCGTAACGATGACCGAAACCGCAGAGCTAACCGACACGGTTGGGCTAACTGAAACCGTCGAGCTAACCGATACGGTTGGATTAACCGATACGGTTGAGCTAACTGAAACCGTCGAACTAACCGACACGGTCGAACTAACCGATACGGTCGGGCTAACCGACACGGTTGGGCTAACTGACACGGTCGGACTGACCGACACGGTTGACCTCACCGAATTCTACGACGCCGTAGTAGACATCACCGTCGACAGAGACTTCACGGGACAAGTGCGTGTCGAAGGCTTAAACTCCTCTACGATTTACAGCTACACCGTTATCCTGCTGACCGATTCTGGTTCGAGCGAAGCCCGCACGGGAACCTTCACCACGGCTCCCGCCGACGAGGCCGCCGCGCCGTTCAGCTTTGTCTTTGGTGGCTGTTTGGGTGGGCAAGGGTATTGCCGCACGGCCGAGGGCTGGCTCATTTTTGACGAAATGGCCGCCACCGAACCCGACTTCTTCCTGCTTATCGGTGATAGCGTTTATGTAACGGGTGCTTGCCTCGCGGAGGGTGGCCCCATACCTGATGTCATTCCGGGTGCCGAAGGCCCCTATAACGAACTAAACGGCTTCCGTACCCGGTACAAATACCATCTGGAAGACCAACCCTATGCCGATTTTCTGGCCAACACCCCCGTCTTTGTGACTTGGGACGACCACGAGGTCATGAATGACTTTAGCGGCCCTGCTCTGCAACGGGTTAACCCGCGCCTCTTTGCCGAAGGGTATCAGGCCTTTACTGAATATTGGCCGAACAATCGCCCCACCGAAGACCCGACCCAAATGTATCGGAGCTTTGGCTATGGTGCCCAAGCCGATTTCTTTGTGCTAGACACCCGCTCCTATCGTGACCCCAACGTGAATTGGGACCCCAGCCCCAGCACGCTCCAGCCCAAGACGATGTTGGGCGAAGCGCAGTTTAGCTGGTTGCAAGAAGAGCTAGCCGCTTCTGAAGCGACTTGGAAATTCATCGTGACCAGTGTGCCGCTCTCTTACCCCACGGGCTTCCCCGAACCAGAGGTAATCGGCCGTGATGGTTGGGCAAACTTCACCGAAAAGTCTGGTTATGAGACAGAGTTGCTGGCGCTGATATTCTTCATCAAGTCACACAATCTCAGCAACGTCATTTTCCTCTCGGGGGATACCCATTGGCCCTACGCCATCAGCTATGACCCCGGGCGCACGGGTGAGCCGAGCTTCTATGAATTTTCCTCCAGCCCCTTGAGCGCGATTACGTTGCCTCCGGCCCAAACCGACCCCACCCTGAATCCTACGGTCATGTTTGCTGAAGGTGAATTTGCGGGCGATACGTTCAACTTTGGCCGTATCGAGCTAGCCGAATCGGGCGACCTGACGCTCAACTTCTTCAACAGCACCGGCGAAGAGCTTTACGAGTTAATCCTCTCCCCCGACGGGGAATAGGTGAGTAAGGGAGTAAGGGGGGAAGTGAATAAGGGATCTGCTTCTCTTACTCCCCCTCTCTCTTACTCTCTTTTTCTCCCCTTCTCTTACTCCCCCTATGACCACCGCCTCTGCGCCTGGCAAGATTATTCTCTTTGGTGAACATGCCGTGGTGTATGGGCAACCAGCGATTGCCGTGCCTGTCTCACAGGTGCGCGCCACGGCCGTGGTCAAAACCGCCCCCCACGAGGGCGTCCTCCTGTGTGCCCGCGACCTTGGCCTCGACCTGTGGCTCCACGACGCCGAGCCAGCCCATCCCCTTGGCGCGGCCGTGCGTGCCTTCCAAACCCAGCTAGACGCCCCCCTCTCTGGCCTAACCATCACCATCACCAGCAACATTCCCATCGCCAGCGGCTTGGGCAGTGGGGCGGCCATCGCCGCCGCGCTGATTCGCGCTCTGGCTCAACACCACGGCCGTGCTGATTTAGCCACCGACGCCACCGTGTCTGCCCTCACCTACGAAGTGGAGCGCATTCACCACGGCACGCCCAGCGGCATCGACAACACCGTGGTCAGCTATGAGCAGGCCGTCTACTTTGTGCGTGATTTAGCCCAATTTGCGCCCGACATTGAGGCGCGACTTGGCCTCACTGACCTGCCCGCGCCCACTCTGGAAACATTTGCCGTACAACAGCCGCTTCACATCCTTATCGCCCACACGGGCGTGGCCGCGCCCACCAAGGAGAGCGTGGGGGATGTGCGCCGCCAATGGCTGGCCGACCCCGCCACCTTTGAGCCACTCTTTATGGCTTGTGGGCAGATTGCGGAGCGGGCGCGGACGGCGATTGCTCAAGGAGATTTGCCCTTGGTGGGGCAGTTGATGTGCGACAATCACGCCCTGTTGCGCCAGATGACCGTCTCGTCCCCTGAGCTAGATAAATTGGTAGACACGGCCGTGTCCGCTGGCGCCCTCGGCGCAAAACTAAGCGGTGGCGGGCGAGGCGGCAACATGATTGCCCTGCTCGCCAGCGATGATGACAGCGAAACCACGGCCGTGTCCCAAGCCCTCCGCCAAGCCGGCGCCGTTTCTACCCTCCACACAGTTGTAAGTGGTGAGAAGTAAGAAGTAAAAAGTGAGAAGTGGACTTTTCACTTCTCACTTCTCACTTTTCACCCCCTCCCTCCTCATGCGCCTAGCCCTCATCGGCCCCACCTACCCCTATCGCGGCGGCATCACCCACCACACCACCTTGCTCGCCCGCGCCCTGCGCACGGCCGGGCACGACCTGCTCTTCGTCTCCTTCAGCCGTCAATACCCGCGCCTGCTCTACGGCCGCAGTGACCGCGATCCCAGCCAAAGCCCGCTTACCGAACCAGCCGAATTTTGGCTTGATTCGCTTAACCCCCTGAGCTGGCTGAACACGGCTCGTAAAATCAAACAGTGGCAACCCGAGCGAGTCATTATGCCGTGGTGGGTTCCCTTTTGGTCGCCCGCCTGGGGCACGATTAGCCGCTCGCTCAAGAGGGGGGACAACGCGCCGCATCTGCTTTTTTTGTGTCACAACGTGTTGCCCCATGAGCGCAGTTGGCTTGATGTCACGGCCGTGCGGTGGGCTTTAAATGCGGGGGACAGCTTCGTGGTTCACGCCCAATCCGAGGCGGACACCCTGCACCACCTATTCCCCCAGCGTCCCGTGACCATTACCCCGATGCCGACCTATGCCGATGTGAGCCACACGGCCGTGTCTCCCCCCCCGTTGGCGACCATCCCCACCGACCGTCCGCTCATCCTCTTTTGCGGCTTTGTGCGTCATTACAAAGGGCTAGACCTGTTGCTAGAGGCGACGGCGCAGGTGTTGCGTTCGCGCCCCGTGCATTTGGCAGTGGTGGGGGAATTTTGGGAGGACACGGCCGTGTATGAACCTGCCCTCACCCAGCTTGGGCAAAACGTGACCGTGGTCAATGCGTATCTGCCCAACGAAGAGCTAGCCGCCTATCTGCAACGCGCCAACGTCGTCGTTTTGCCCTATCGAGAAGCGACCCAGAGCGCGGTCTTGCAACTGGCCTTTGGCGCGGGCGTGCCCGTCATCACCACCACCGTCGGCGGCCTGCCCGAAGCGGTCACGCCCGAGCAAACGGGCTTGCTCGTGCCACCCAACGACCCCGACGCCCTCGCCCAAGCCATCGAACGCTACTTTGCCGAAGGGCTAGAAACAAAAATGCGCCCCTATGTAGCACAAGGGGCGCATCAAAAATTTGGATGGGAAGCGTTGGTCAACGTCTCGCTTACGGCTTAAAGCTTATAGCTCATAGCTCTTCTTCCTGCCGCAACGCCCGCAACTGCTCAAACAACGCTGTTTCTTCCTCGCTCAAAGCAGTGGGAAGCTCAATTTCCAGCTTGGCGAAAAGGTCGCCGCGTGTGCCGCCCTTGCCGCGCAAGCCCAGTCCGCGCAGGCGCATGGTACTGCCGTTGGCTGTGCCCGCCGGAATGGTCAGGCGGACTGTTTTGTCAATGGTGGGCACTTCAGCTGAGCCGCCTAACACGGCCGTGTACAAATCCAGTGGAACCGTTACCCGCAAATCATCCCCCTCCACCTTAAAACGGTCATGCGGTCGCAAGACCACCTTCAAATACACATCCTGTCCCTCAACCGCTCCGCGCAATTTCACTTTGGAGCCACTTTTTACCCCCGCTGGAATCTTCGCCTCAAAAGAACTGCCATCCGACCGAGTGAGTAAACGGGTTGTGCCGTGGAACGCCTCCTCCAGCGTTAGCTCCACCTCCTGCTCGATGCGGCGCGGCGGCTGACGAAGCCCGCTACTGCCGCTAAACCCGCTGGGGCGTCCCCCTTGTTGCCCAAACAATGCATCAAAAAAGCTAGAGAAGCCGCTAGCGCCACCAGCCCCGCCCATACCGCCCGCGCCAAAGATACGTTCAAACTCTTCAGGCGAAATGGTTTGCGCATAACCGCCACCCGGGCCGGGGGCGCGTCCATAGCCACCTTGTCCCTGATCCTGCGCCCGCTGATACTGTTGCCACTGTGAGCCAAAGCGGTCATACATCTGCCGCTTTTCCGCATCAGACAACACCTCATAAGCTTCGTTGATGTCCTTAAACATCGACTCCGCCTGTTTGTCGTCGGGGTTCATGTCGGGGTGGTATTTGCGCGCCAACTGACGATACGCTTTTTTGATGCTCTTGTCGTCGGCGTCTTTGATGACGCCTAAAATTTGATAGTAATCTTTATATTCCATGTCTACCATTGTGTGTCATTCTCCCGCTGTAGGCAAATTTTTGGGTCACTGTTTTAGTCGTTCAGCAAGGTGTGCCTAGCAACTAAGTTCCTCATTGTAGATTAAAAAACGAATCGGGTAAAAACAGCAGGGAACATTAGCCGTGTCATTTCGAGCCACGAGAAATCCCGCACAATGTTGTTATCCATAGCGTTTGGCATTCTCTAGCGGGCGGGATTCTTCACTGCGTTCAGAATGACAAGCCACATTGAGCCTGCAAAACGTTTACCTGAGTTGTTTCTTAACTTGCAAAAAGGAACTTATAGAGAAAACATCTTAAGTTCGGACAATCATTTGCCGTAAACTGGGGGCGGGCTTTGGCTTCACAGAATTACATTGTCCGAGGTTTAAATAGTTTGTCTATTAGTTGCTGTGGTTGGGTACAAACGCAAAGAAACGTAAACCGCGCCAGCCAACTGGCCGACGATTTACGTTTCTCGCGTGCTAACGTAGCCACGTGCGCTGGTTACATTCAGGAGTGGTTAGCGCATCATCTCACAAAATCAGTAAAAAGTAAGAAGTTAAAAGCTAGCCAGCCAAGCAGGCTTCTCACTTTTTACTTCTCACTTCTCACCCACTCTTACATCTCCTGAAATTCACCTTCGACGACATCATCTTCGCCTGGTTTCTGACCAGATGCGCTCGCGCCGTTTGCTCCAGGGGCTTGACCTTCTGACCCAGCCTGGGCTTGGTTCATTTGCTGGCTGAGCGCGTAGCTCATCTGCTGGAGTTCTTCGGTCAGCCGCTTGATTTCGGCCGTGTTGTCCCCATCTTTTGCGCCGCGCAGTTCGCTGATTTTGGCCGTGATGTGTTCCTTTTCGCCGTCGGGCAACTTGTCGCCCAGTTCGGTCAAACTTTTCTCGACCGCGTACATAAGCTGGTCGGCCGTGTTGCGCACTTCGATAAGTTCGCGCACCTTCTGGTCGGACGCTTCGTTCTGCTTTGCTTCCTGCACCATGCGGTCTACTTCGCTATCAGACAAATTGGTCGAGGCCGTAATCTGCACCTGTTGCTCTTTGCCTGTGGCTTTGTCTTTGGCGTTCACGTTTAAGATGCCGTTGGCGTCAATGTCAAAGGTGACTTCGACTTGGGGAATGCCGCGTGGGGCGGGGGGAATGCCGTCCAGTCGGAAGTTGCCCAGTAATTTGTTGTGGGTAGCCATAGGGCGTTCGCCCTGTAGAATCTTGACGTCCACGGCCGTTTGATTGTCATCGGCCGTGCTAAACACCTCTGTCTTCTTGGCAGGAATGGTGGTGTTGCGCGGAATCAGTACCGTCATTACGCCGCCCAGCGTCTCCAAACCAAGGCTCAGGGGGGTCACGTCTAGCAGGAGCATATCTTTCACGTCACCAGCCAAAACGCCACCCTGAATCGCCGCCCCAATCGAAACAACTTCGTCAGGGTTGACGCTCTTGTTAGGTGATTTGCCCGTCAGGTCTTGCACCAGTTCCTGAATCATAGGCATGCGGGTCGACCCACCGACCAGCACTACTTCTTCCACTTGGCTCAGGCCGGCGTCTTTAAGAGCCATCTCGAACGGCCCACGGCAACGGTCAACTAGGTCACTGGTCATTTGCTCAAATTTGGCGCGGCTCAAACTCAGGTTGAGATGCTTGGGACCACTGGCGTCGGCCGTGATGAAGGGCAGGTTGATGTCCGTTTGCGCCAGCGTAGACAGCTCGATTTTCGCTTTTTCGGCCGCTTCACGCAGTCGCTGAATCGCTTGCCGGTCTTGGCCGAGGTCAATGCCTTGGTCTTTCTTGAACTCTTCGATAAGCCATTTGACAATGCGCTCGTCCCAGTCGTCACCACCGAGGTGGGTGTCGCCATTGGTGGAAAGCACTTCGACCACGCCGTCGCCCACTTCTAGCACCGACACGTCGAACGTACCGCCACCGAGGTCAAAGACAAGGATGTTGCTGCTCTCTTTTTTGTCGAGGCCATAAGCGAGCGCGGCGGCCGTAGGTTCGTTAATAATCCGCAGAACTTCTAGCCCCGCGATTTTGCCCGCGTCTTTGGTCGCTTGACGCTGGCTGTCGTTGAAGTAGGCGGGCACGGTGATGACCGCTTTGGTGACAGATTCACCTAAATAAGCTTCGGCGTCCCGCTTTAGTTTTTGCAGAACGATGGCCGAGATTTCTTGGGGGGAATAATCTTTGTTGTTGACGGGAATTTGCACCCGTGCATCCCCTTGGGGGCCGCCGACGATGTTGTAAGAGACCATGCCTTCGGTCTTTTTGGTCTCGGGGTCATCAACGCGCCGCCCCATGAGCCGTTTAACAGAGTAAACGGTGTTTTCGGGGTTGACGACGGCCTGCCGTTTGGCGGTTTGGCCGACGAGCCGCTCGCCGCTTTTGTTGAAGGCGACGATGGAGGGCACGGTGTTGTTGCCTTCGGCCGAGGGGATAACCACGGCCGTGCCGCCTTCCATGACAGAGACGACGGAGTTGGTTGTACCTAAGTCAATACCAATAATTTTACTCATATTGTTTGTTTTCTCCTGAATGATCTTTTTGCTTTTTACACAGAAATAGCCCCTACTGGGCTAACTTTGCACTCGATTTGGGTTTTAGCACTCTATTTATTCGAGTGCTAATATGGTGTAATGATGTCATGAAAACATCAGAATGGGGTTAGATGTATGTAAAAGAGGTGTTTGTTATTGTAGGCTACGGGCTTGAGGGGTAGGCAGTCTCTGAATGTGCAAAGAAAAAGGCCGTGATTCTGAATGAACCACGGCCGTGTTTATAGACTGTATCTTGATTTTATTTTATTTGGAACGCCGCCAGCGCCACCAGAAGAACAAAACCACGGCCGTGAGCAAAACCAAAACACCCAACTTCCGCTCACGCGCCCGCGCATCGACGGGCGGGGCTTCCGTGGCAACTGCCCCCAGCGTTTCCAGCATCCCCGCTTGCAGAGAACGAGGTTGCCAGCCCAAATCAGCCCGCGCCTTATCGGCCCGACCGATATAGGTCGCGCCCATCGTGCGCATGGTTTCCGCGCTGTATATGCCGGGCAAGGGCATGACCTGATTAACCACTTCTACCAGCGGTAAGGCTAATTTGATTAGGCTAGCGGGTACAGGAATCAGAGCCATCGGTTTGCCGGTCACTTGCGACCAAAAGCGCACCATCTCGCCCAAGGGCACGGCCGGGCCAGCCAAAATATAGCTTTCGCCTATTTTACCCTTTTCAGCGGCCAAAATAACGCCCTCTGCAATGTCGGCCACATGGGCATAGGTGAGGGTTGTTTCTGGGCCAGGCACAAAGGGGAATGGCAACCGATGATAATAAAAGCGGCGCATTAGTTCGCCGATGAGGCTGTGGTCGCCGGGGCCATAAACCCCACCGGGCATGACAATGCTCAGCGGTGCCCCTTTTTCGATGAGCGGCACGGCGATGCGATAATGGGCAATCCATTTGGTGCGTTCGTATTCGGTAGCGAAGGGCCCTTCGTGGTAATAATTTTCGTCGGCTAGCTGGCCGTGCGTGTCGCCAAACACGCCGACGGTGCTGACGTAAATGATTTTGGGAATATCTAGCTCGTAGGCGAGGCGTAGGACTTTGCGCGTGCCCGCCACGTTGACCACCTCGGCCGTGGTCCAGTCGCGGTCGCCTATTTTGTACCAAGCGGCGGCGTGAATAACCAGCCCGCAATTTTTCATGCCCTGCGCAAGGGCTTCGCGGTCATTGAGATCACCCTGCACGGCCGTGGCCCCCGCTTGTTCTACAAGCTGGATGCTCTGCTCTGACCGAGCGAGAGCGCGTACCGTGTAGCCTCGGGCCACCAATTTGCGCACAATGTGCTGGCCGATAAAGCCCGACCCTCCAGTTACAAAAGCAATCATTTCTTTTTCCTCAATAAGCGTTTTCGCGTGTCAGCGGATTTGCTTTCTATTCTAGCAGGATTTGCGTTGCTTGATTAGCTGACCTGCTTCAGCATAGCGGCGGCGCGTTGCAGGCATTTTTGCTTGCCGAGCAGGGCCATGATGGCCGGCAGGTCGCTAAGCTGGGTGCGCCCGGTGAAGGTGTAGGTGAGCAAATCAGCCACGGCCGTGTTGGGGAACGCTACTTCGAGGCCGTCGAGAATGGACACGGCCGTGTTTTGGTCGAGTAAAACGATGTGCGCCAGTTCCGCCACCAAGCGGGTGAGCACGGCTGGCGTCTCAGTTGGGGGCGAAAACGTCTCGTCCTCTTCGTAAGCGTCATCCAACGCCCACGCGGCCGTGTCGGGGGCATCGGCCAACTTGTCTAGGGTGGGGCGAATAATGTGCGCCAATGTGTTTTGCCAGCGCGGGTCGGTCGGCAGAGGGCCAAAATCATCTTCCAAATAAGGTTTGATGTGTGCCGCCAAATCGGCATCGCTCAGCCGCGCCAAATAGAGCCGATTGAGCTGGATTAAGGTGTGCCGCTCGACCGTAACAGGAGCGGGAGCCAGCGCGGAAAGCCGCCACACGCGCCGCGCATCGGAGCGAAACCAGAGGGCGCGGTCGTCGGGCGGGGTCCATCCTAGCTGGAGCAACTGCTGAAAAACGGCGCCGGGCAAATACCCCTCTTGCTGAATTTGCGCGACTGACGTTTGCGCCTCGGAGCCGTGCAGGGGGGGCATGTGTACCCAAGTGGGGGACAGCCACGCCATGCGGCGATAAAAAAGAATAAGGGCGGGCAGGTCGCTTTGCTGGCTGGCGGGGCGCACGGCGTGGTTGATGTGCTGGTGGTGGTCGTCAACGGCTTGGCGGAACCAGCGGGACGCTTCACCCACGGCCGTGACCATGACCGGGGGCGGCAGTTGCGCCAAGTCAAAGCGCAGGTGGCCGAGTTGGGGGTCGGTGTAGCTGATTGTGCCGGAGCGGGGGGTGTAAAGTCGGATGACGCCGTCAGGGTCTTGGTAGGCGTCGCCGTTGTCGCAGAGGTGTTCAGCCACGGCCGTGTAGCGGCTGTCTGCGCGAGGCGTGGCGTAAGGGGGGTACGCGCCGCCCGTGGCGGGGTCGGGTGACTCGTCCCAATCTAGCCCCAGCCAGTTGAGGATGTCTAGCACGGGCTGGGCGGCGTCTGCGTTTTTGGCCGTGACGCGCAAAATGGGCGTGCCTTCTTGGCTGAGCGCGAGAAGCCACCCTCCCACGGCCGTGTGCAAATCAGTTAAAGTCAGCGGTGATGTCGCTGACAAAGTTACGCTAACGCGCCAATCACTCATCCGTTATCTTGAGGGTAGTTGCGACGACTCGAATCCCGTTCATTTTTGGTGGGGAAGCGGGCAAACACCATGCGCCCGGCCGTGGTTTGCAACACCTTGGTCACAATGACGGTCACGCTCTTGTTAAGATGATTAACCCCATCCTCGACCACGACCATCGTGCCATCTTCCAAATAGCCCACGCCTTGCCCCAGTTCACGCCCTTCCTGAATCACCTTGACGTCTAAATCTTCGCCAGGTAGATGCGCCGCTTTAACCGCATTGGCTAAATCATTGATGTTCATGACGGTGACACCCTGTAGCTCGGCGACGCGGTTCAGGTTGTAATCGTTGGTCATGATGGGGCAATGCAGTTGCTTGGCTAAAACCACGAGCTTGCTGTCGGCTTCCCGCGCTTCGGGGGCGTCCATGTCGGTGATGCGCACGGGAATGGGGGCTTCTTCTTGCAAAATGGTCAGCACATCCAGCCCGCGCCGTCCCCGATTGCGCCGCAAGGGGTCGGCACTGTCGGCGATGTGTTGGAGTTCGCGCAAGATAAAGGCAGGAATTAGCAGGGTGGAGCGCACAAACCCTGTTTTGCTAATGTCGGTGATGCGCCCGTCAATAATGACGCTGGTATCGAGCAATATCACGCCTTCGTCTAGCTCATTGGTGGGGATGCTGTACCCGTCGCTGTTGGTCATCGTGCGGTTGACCATGCCAATAGGCTGAAAATTGGTAAAAAAGGTCTTGAGGTCGTGTTGGCGCAGGGCAAAAATGGTCGCGCTTAGGTAGCTGAAGACGATGACGGAGGCTAGGGGCAAAATTTCCCGAAAGGGGCTGGGCAAAAAGGATAAGGGAATGGAGAATAAGCCGCCCGCCAGTAGACCAACCAACGTGCCGATAATCACGGCCGTGAGCCGTTCAGGAGGCATGTTTATCAGGTTGTTGCGAATACGGCGGATGGGGCGGGTAGTCAGGTAGGGGGTAATGATGATGCCCGTCAGAAAGCCGAATAGCGCAAGAATGATGCCTAAGGAAGTGGCGGGCCGGTTAAGGTATTCGGCCAGCGTAATGCCAAAGGTGCTGAACACGGCCATGGCTAAAAGTGCCCCGACCATGCGGATGAAAAATTCACTACTAATGTGAGTATGTTTCATAATTTGGTTCAAATTGGGATGAGTGATGTAAGCGTTTAGCGTCTGAGTCCCCTGCAAAAAGGGGTATTTGGAAAGCACCTTGACAAAATCAAAGCGCGGTGGTCATTCAGGCAAATAGATATTGTGGCTTGTGGCAAGCCCCTTCACGGCCCTCAAAGGACGCCCAGAGCGCAACCAAGGCC
>JBGTIZ010000466.1:0-20897 GCA_041745395.1 Promineifilaceae bacterium (SeqCode)
ACCTCCACGATGAAACAGCGTTGGGTAGCCACGGCCGACTGCTTGATTTTGTCCACATAGCTGACAATGGTGTTCAGGGCGGTATCCGCGCCGATGCTGTATTCAGAACCGGGCAGGTTGTTGTTTATGGAAGCGGGGAGGCAAACGATGGGCAGTTGAAAGGCGGGATGCTGGTCGCGCCGCTGGTGCATTTGGTAGGCCAGTTCATAACCATCTCCGCCGCCAATGATGAGGAGGCCATCTAATTTGCGGCTTTGCAGGGTCGCGGCGATTTGGTCGTATTCGGCGGTGGTCTGGGGTACATAGCGGGCTGTGCCCAGTTCCGCGCCGGCCAGCATAACCCAACTGCTAACGCTCATCCAGTGTAGTTTGGTGACATTGTTGCGCATTAGCCCTTTGACGCCGTTGTTGATGGCGTAAAGATTATGCCCATGGTCGAGGCAGAGACGGGTAGCCACACGCACGGCCGTGTTCATGCCTGGGGCAGGGCCGCCCGCGTGCATAATGCCCAGCCGTAATTTTCTTTGCCCCAGGGGACGCTGACCACGATGCGCCCGCACCAGCGTGTCCAAAATATCATTCATTTCCACAAAACTGCGTCCGCGCAGGCGCATCGCTTCCCCATAGTTGTGCGCCGCAATTTCATCCGCCACCTGCTGGGTCTGGCGTACACAAGTCATGAGGTCAGAGTAGGTGATTTTGTTTTGCTTGATGCCCACCAACTGCGGCTCTTCTTCGGGCGTGGTATCCAATAGTTTATGGGTGGCGGCGTAGCCCAGCATCGTGCCCAGATTGCGGTCAAATGCGCTTGGCGACCCGCCGCGCTGAACGTGCCCCAGAATCGTGACCCGCGTATCTTCGCCTAATTCCTCTGACAAAATTTGTCTAATATCCTCACCCGTAATCGGCTCGCCGTGCCGGTCACGCGCCCCTTCGGCCACGATGACGATGTTTTGCCGCCGGCCGATTTTTCGTCCAGTGCGGAGACGCTCGCACATTTCTTCGCGCCAATTGTCGGTGGGGGGGGGATTTTCGGGCAGAAAGACCCAGTTGGCCCCCGTAGCGACGCCGCTCATAAGAGCAAGATAGCCGCAGTTGCGCCCCATTACTTCGATGACAAAGGAGCGTTGGTGGCTGGCGGCGGTGCTGGCAATGGCGTCTACGGCTTCGATAATGCGGTGCAGAGCGGAATCCGCGCCGATGGTCATGTCGGTGCCGAACATGTCGTTGTCTATGGAGCCAACAAGGCCGACAAGCATGAGTTGGGGATGGGACACGGCCGTGTTTTCATCAATCTCTCCCTGCTCTAGCAACTCCTGCACCAGCTCTGGCCACTCCTGCCGAAAGATATTCGCCCCCGTCAAACTGCCATCGCCGCCAATGACGACCAAGCGGTCAATGCCCAGCTCGAGCAGGTTTTTGGCCGCCCGCCGCCGTCCGTCACGGGTGCGGAACTCAGGGGAGCGGGCGGTGCCGATTTGCGTGCCGCCCTGTTGCAAAATGCCGCCGACGGATGACCAGGTCATGGGACGAATGTACTCCCCGCCCTGAACCATGCCTTCGTATCCTTCGTAAATGGCGTAGATGTTGGCATTCCTGTTCACGGCCGTGCGCACCACTGCCCGCACCGCCGCATTCATCCCCTGCGCATCCCCGCCACTCGTAAAAACAGCCAAACTCATTCTTTTATCGTTTGTCATTTACCGCCTACTCCTTTTCCATTCACAATTCACAATTCACAATCCCCCATTCACCATTATCAGCCACTCCCTACAAAAAAGCATGGTTAAATGTCACCCGTTTCCCATGTAGAAATATAGGCTACAATGGTTAACAACCTGCAAACAACACCTAACACAAGGAGTAAAACATGGGTATTGCGGCTGACATCGCCATTATTCTCGTAGCCGCCCTGATTGGTGGCCTTATCGCTCAGCAACTGCGGCAACCGCTTATTCTCGGCTATATTCTAGCGGGTATTCTCGTCGGCCCCTACACGGGCATCGTGAGCATCAGCAACATTCACGACATCGAGCTACTGGCTGAAATTGGGGTCGCCCTTCTGCTTTTTGCCCTCGGGCTAGAATTTTCGCTCAAAGAGCTAAACCCCGTACGCAGTATCGCCCTAATCGGAACGCCTATCCAACTTTTGCTGACCATCGCTTTTGGCTACCTGATTGGGTATGCCTTGGGCTGGGATTGGGTCGAGGCGGCTTGGTTTGGCGGCATGATTTCTGTCTCTAGTACGATGGTTATCCTCAAGACGCTGATGAGCCAAGGGCGGCTGGGCACGCTTTCCAGCCGCGTCATGATTGGGATGCTGATTGTGCAGGATTTAGCGGTCGTGCCCCTGATGATTATTTTACCCCAACTGGGCGACCCCGAAGGTGGGGTAGGAGAGCTAGGCTGGGCGGCCGTGAAGGCGGCTATCTTTCTCTTTTTGATGATTTTTGTAGGCACGCGCATTATGCCGTGGCTGATGGGAATTATTGCCCGCTGGAATTCACGGGAGCTATTTTTACTAGCGATTACGGCTCTGGGGTTGGGCATTGGCTACGCCACCTATCTTTTTGGCCTGTCGTTTGCGTTTGGGGCGTTTGTGGCGGGTATGGTTCTTAGCGAATCAGATTACAGCCATCAGGCTCTCAGCAATATTATTCCTCTGCGGGATTTATTTGGACTGCTGTTTTTTGCCTCGGTAGGCATGTTGCTCGACCCCAATTTTTTCATCGAAAATCTGGCCTTGGTGTTGGGTGTTTCCCTGATGGTTATTTTGGCTAAAGGGATTTTGTTTGCCACCATTAGCCGGCTGTTTGGGTATGTCAACGTTATTCCGCTGGCGGTGGGTTTAACCATGTTTCAGGTAGGTGAGTTCTCGTTTGTGATTGCGCGGGTGGGCATCTCGACCGAGTCAATTAGTAATGAACTGTACTCTCTCACCCTGACCATCGCCATTGTGACGATGGTGTTGACCCCGTTTTTGTCGGGGCTGGTGACGCCGCTTTATAATTTGCGCCAGCGCATGTTTACGCATGAGGTGGTGCAAACCATTAATGTGCCGCAAGATGGGTTACACGACCATGTCATCATTGCGGGAGGCGGCCGTGTGGGGCGGCACATCGCCTTGGTGCTACAGCAGTTGGACTTGTCGTTTGTGATGATTGATATGGATTATCGGCGGGTTGAGGAAGCCAAGGAAAAGGGACACCCAATTATTTTTGGGGATGCGAGTGAACCAGTGGTGCTGGAGGCGGCGGCGGTGCATGGAGCCTGTCTGGTGCTGATTACGACCCCGGCCGTGATTACCACCCAAATCATCGTGGATCATGTGCGGGAGCAAAATAAAGAGGTGCATATTGTCGCGCGCGCCTCGGGCGTAGAGCAGATGCGCGCTTTGCATGAGCATGGGGTGTATGAAGCGGTTCAGCCAGAATTCGAGGCCAGTCTGGAGATGATGCGCCAAGCGTTGCTTCACCTTAGTTTTCCTTCGTCTACTATTTTGCGCTACACGGATAGGGTGCGCCAAGAGATGTATGCACCGCTTTATGAGCTTGAGCTTGAAACACGCAGTGATTATCAAGCGTTGGCTCATTTGAGCCATGCGGCACGTTTGCTCGAGGTAGAGTGGATGGAACTGCAAGTTGATAGCCGTCTAGTGGGGCAAAGTATCGCCGAAGCGTGTATCCGCACGGAGACGGGGGTCTCGGTGGTGGGGCTGATGCGGGGTGATGTGTTTGAGGCTAATCCGATTATTGATGAGCCGCTCACGGCCGGGAACATCATTGCGATTATGGGAAATCATGAACAGGTAGAAAAGTTTCAGACATGGGGGGGGTGTAAAGTGGTGGGTGAGGGGGCATGAACCACGGCCGTGTTCTAGCTATAATACAATGACTAAATGAGAAGGGAATTCTCTTTCACTCAACATAAGTACAAATTCAGCTAAAAGACGTATATAGAACACACCCAGCGACGCATGGGCAACGAGTTAATGCAGAATACATTAGACGAGCTAAACGACGAAGAGCTAATCTCCCTTGTGCAAACAGAAGGCAACGTACACGCTTTCCGGCAACTGTATACCCGTTACAGCCCCATCGTGACGGGGCTGAGCAGTAAAATTACGGGCGACCATACGCTGGGCGAGGAGATTGCGCAAGAGACTTTTTGGCGCGTGTGGCATAATGCCGCCTCTTTTCAGCCCACTCGAGGCACGTTCACCAATTGGATGTTTGGCATTGCCCGTAATCTTTCGATTGATGCGTTGCGACGGTATAAAAAAATGCCCACACGGCCGTTTGTGTTAGACACCTTTGACCGTGAAGAACAGCACCACGAATTTAACACGCTGGTGGCCGAGGAGAGCGACGTCCCGCATCAGGTGTGGGCAAGTTGGCAACAAGAAGAAATTTTGGCCGCTCTGGACAAATTACCGCCAGAGCAAAAAGAGGTTATTGTTTGGGTTTATTTTCAAGGAAGAACCCGCCGAGAGATTGCCCAGCAGGAACAGATTCCGTTCGGCACTATCAATACCCGCGCTCGGCTAGCTTTAGACAAATTGCGCTACCTTCTCATGGGGCGCGGCATAGAGGCATACAGTGAGTAAGCACAACGACAAACAGGAACAGCATGACCATATGGAAGCCTGGTTGGGGTTGTACGTGTTGGGCGGGCTAACAGAGGAAGAAGAGAGAAAATTGGAGGCGGTGTTGGCAACCCGCCCTGATTGGCAAACGCAGGTTGAGGACTTAACCACGGCCGTGTCCCAACTCCCTTACGCCACCGAAGCAATTCCGCCATCTGACCAGATGACCAACCAGCTTATGGCGCGGGTAGAAAAAAACGCCCAAGCTCGCTTTGGGGTAGGGGAGGCGACCAGCTTCACGGCCGTGTCTGCCCCCGCACCTCACCCTCAGCGACAAATAAAAATAGAAAACGAGTTGAAGCAAGAGCGCGAACCAGCCCCAGAAGCAAAAGACGAAACCGCTTCATGGTGGACACGCTTGACTAATTTTTGGTCACATCCCGGAACGACCGTTTTTGCGGTGGCGGTGGCCGTGGTGCTGATGCTGTGGGCGGGTTTGGTCACGCAACAGCTTAATCAGGTGTCGGAGGAGATGGCTAATTTGCGGAATGATTTCACGGCCGTGCAAACCACCAACAGCGACCTCGCCACCGCCAACGCCGCTTTGGTCACGACCAATCAAGAGCTAACCAGCCAGAACAGCAACATGCTGGCCGACATGGCGACGCTCCTCAACGACAACAGCGAAGCGCAACTGACCATCGCCCAATTACAGGGCGAGCTGAACAACAGTCAGCAGGCCCAGCAGGAAGCGGAAACCCAGCTTGTCAGCCTACAGGCGCAATATGATGCGCTCCAGCTAACCACGGCCGACCAACAGCAGGTCACAGACCTGTTGTTCTCACCGCAAACCTACAATATCAGCTTGCCCGGCACGGCCGAAACGCCCGACGCGAGCGGCCGATTGGTGCTTAATCCCAATCAGGGCGAGGCGTTACTGCTCGTCTCTGGCTTGCCGCCTCTGCCAGAAGGACAAGTGTATCAAGTGTTGCTCATTTATGATACAGGGCACAACACGGCCGATACGTTTCGGGTTGATACGACGGGGGATTCGGTTTTGCTGGTGCATTCTGATGAGCCGTGGGGCAATTTCACGGCCGTGGGTATTTCCATCGAGCCAGAAGGCGGCAGTCCCCAGCGCACGGGGGACATTATCATTTTGGGTGAACTGGCGCAGAGCTAGCTTGAAGTGAGTGAGAAGCAAAAAGTAAAAAGTGAGAAGCCTTTGGGCTTCTTACTTTTAGCTCACCCATACTTAAACTAAATAAATTTAGTTTAAGTATGGGTGAGCTAGAGCATATCAAGTCCTGAAACACGCTCCCCTTCTTGCTTATTCCCCCGTCCTTCTTTATATCATGTGGGTTTCAGCTAAAGATTCGGTATAATTAACCTAAGCATTCGCTATATTTATTATCCTCCCCCAAACTTTTGGTAAACCAACTAGCAGAAAATCAGGTGGAAAATATGCCCTCAGAAAAGTTACCGACCATTCCCGCAGGAACGATAGATGCTATTGTCAATGCTTCTCATGGTGACCCCTTTGGGGTTTTGGGACCGCATGAGTTGGACGATGAAAGTGGCGTCGTCGTGCGTGCGATGTTGCCCGACACGGCCGTGGTCGCCGTCAAGCTAAACGATGGCACAACCCACGACATGACCCGCATTCATCCCGAAGGCCTCATGGAGCTGATTCTGCCCGAGGCCACCCTGCCCCTTGAATACGAACTGGTGCTAACCGACGGAGATGGAGCGCAGTGGACAGAGCATGACCCCTATAATTTTCCACCCTCATTTGTCAATCCCTTGCCAAAGCTATACGAAAATATGGGAGCGCACATCATCACCCACCAAGGTGTGCAAGGCGTGCGCTTTGCCGTGTGGGCCCCTGGCGCCGAGCGCGTCAGCGTAGTGGGCAACTTTAATGATTGGGACGGTCGTCGCCATCCCATGCGCAAACACCATGACTTTGGCACTTGGGAAATCTTTATCCCAGCCGTGGGCAAAGGGGCCCTCTACAAATTTGAAATCAAAACCAACTATCACGAGTATATGGTCACCAAAAGCGACCCGCTCGGCTTCTTTAGCGAGATGCGTCCCAAAACAGCCTCCATCGTCTGGGACATCAACAGCTATGCGTGGCAAGATGACGACTGGCTAAGCAAGCGCACCCAATATCAGGGACACGACGCGCCCATCAGCATCTACGAAATACATCCCGGCTCGTGGAAACGGAATGAAAATTGGGAATGGCTGACCTACAAAGAGTTGGGCGAACAGTTAATCCCCTACGTCAAAAAAATGGGCTACACCCACATCGAGCTAATGTCCGTTTCCGAGCATCCTTTTGATGGCTCATGGGGCTACCAAGTGACGGGCTATTACGCGCCCACCAGTCGGTTTGGCACCCCAGATGATTTCATGGCCTTTGTGGATGCGTGTCACCAAAATGGCATTGGCGTTTTACTCGACTGGGTTCCCGCCCATTTCCCCAAAGACCAGCACGGACTCAGTTTCTTCGACGGCACGCACCTGTACGAACATGCTGACCCACGCCAAGGGGAGCATCCCGACTGGGGCACATATATTTTTAACTACGGCCGTGATGAAGTGCGTAAGTTTTTGGTAGACAACGCCCTGTTCTGGATTGATAAATATCATATCGACGGCCTGCGCGTAGACGCCGTGGCCTCTATGCTCTATCTGGACTTTTCCCGCGAGGCAGGTCAATGGGTTCCCAATCGGTACGGCGGCCGTGAAAATCTCGAGGCCATCGCCTTTTTGCGCGAAATGAACAGCGTGGTGCATGAACGCTTCCCGGGGGTGATTACCGTAGCAGAAGAGTCCACCGCATGGGGCGGCGTCACGCGCCCCACAGCGGAAGGTGGGCTGGGCTTTGATTACAAATGGAACATGGGCTGGATGAATGACACCCTACGCTATATGAGTACGGAGTCAATTTTCCGCTCTTACCATCAAGGGACATTGACGTTTTCGTTGCTCTACGCTTTTAGCGAAAAGTTCATTTTGCCGTTCTCGCATGATGAGGTGGTCCACCTCAAGAAAAGCCTTGTGGACAAAATGCCTGGCGATTCGTGGCAAAAATTTGCCAATTTACGCGCCCTGCTCGGGTATCAATACGCGCATCCGGGCCGTAAACTAAACTTTATGGGCAATGAAATCGGCCAGTGGCAGGAGTGGCAGGAAGAGCAGGCGGTGCATTGGCACTTATTGGAAGATGGCAACCTCCATCTGGGAGCGCAAACGCTGGTGCGCGACTTGAACAATCTGTACACCAGCACGCCCGCGCTTTACGCGACGGATGACATTTGGGACGGATTTTCGTGGATTGATTTCCGCGATGCCCTGCACAGCGTCATCGCTTTTTCACGGCAGATACCTGAACAGGCGGAGACGGAGCAAGTGGTGGTGATTTGCAACTTTACGCCTGAGGTGCGTGAGGGGTATCGCATTGGCGTGCCGTTTGCGGGCAAGTATACGGAGATGTTGAATACGGATGCGGAAAAGTATGGAGGCAGTAATGTGGTCAACACGGCCGTGTTAGAAGCCGCCGAACTCCCGTGGCAAGATTTGCCCTTTTCATTACAGGTCACGTTGCCGCCCTTGGGGGTTGTTTTCCTACAACGTGTCAAGTAAACCAGCCTGACTTTGAGGTTTGATGTTTCCCACGGCCGTGTGTGATGTTTTTTCACACACGGCCGTGTTTGTTTTCCCTAAAATTCGCCCCACTCCACAACCAACTTGTGGCAAGATGCGTACTGTCAGCGGTCAGCCTGTCAGCCTTGACCAACTGAAACGCGCCCCACACAAGGAGACTCCCTATGTATGATGATTACGATTATGAAGACAGACCAATCCGTCGCCCCGCCCCAGCGAACCAAAACCGCGCCCAGGTCATCTGGCAACGCCACGCCCCCAATCTCAAGCTCAAGGCCAGCATCATCTTCCTCTTTGTCCTCACCTTTTGGACATTAGAAATCATAGATTGGTTAACCCCGTGGTGGTACATGGATCAATGGGGCATTCGCCCCCTCGACCCCCAAGGTTTGCGCGGCATCCCCTTTGCCCCCTTCCTCCACGCCGACTTTCCGCACCTCATCGCCAACACCTTCCCCTTCATGTTCCTCGGCTTTCTGATAATCGTGCGCAGTACCCGCGAATTTTTCTTTGTCACGCTCATCACCATTGTCGGCGGCGGGCTGGGTATTTGGGTTTTTGGCGGTATTAATACCATCCACATCGGCGCCAGCATCTTGGTTTTTGGCTATTTGGGCTTTTTACTTGCTTCTGGTATCTTCGAGAGAAAAGCCGCCGCCATTGGCCGCTCAATGGCGGTTCTTTTCCTTTATTACTCCCTGCTCATAGGCGTCTTTCCCACCACCCCCGGCATTTCTTGGCAAGGGCATCTGTTTGGCTTTTTAGCGGGTGGCTTGGCCGCTTATGTCTTGGGCAAACGGCGCACTGAGCGGGAGCAAGCGGAGCGGCAACTGGCTGATAATATTTACATTTATCAAGATGACGCCTGAGAAGAATGAATAATGCGTAATGAATAAGGAATAAAGGAGGTCATGACGATGACAGAGCAAAAATCAGACACACCTAAACCCGTTTGGGAAGATGTTGATTCGAGCATGATTGCCGCCTTCAAATATGATGAAGCGACGCAAACATTAGCGGTCATGTTCATCAAGACGGGGCTGTATACGTATCAGGATGTGCCGCCGGATGTGGTGGCTGGCTTGCGGGAAGCGGACTCGAAGGGGAGCTATATGCGCTACGCCATTATTGGAGAGTATGACTATTCCAAAGGACGGTAATTGACCCATTATGAACCTATATCCACTCTTATTTGAACCAGTCCTGAAAGATTACATCTGGGGCGGTCGTAATCTCGAGGAAAAGCTCGGACGCGACCTGCCCGACGAAGGCATTATTGCCGAAAGTTGGGAGATTGCGGGGCACAAAGACGGCACCACGGCCGTGTCCAACGGCCCCCTCGCCGGAACCCCCCTCACCCAGCTTCTCACCACCCACGGTCTCGACCTCATTGGCACGCGCTCCCAGTGGGCACTCGAGCGAGACAAATTCCCCCTGCTCATCAAAATCCTTGACGCCAACCGCACCCTTTCGGTTCAAGTCCACCCTGACGACCAATACGCCCTGGGCCACGAAGGCAACGAACTGGGCAAAACCGAGATGTGGGTCGTGCTGGACGCCCAGCCCAGCGCGGAGATTATTCTCGGCGTCACGGCCGACACCACGCCTGAGCAATTCAGACAAGCGATAGAAGCGGGTGAACTTGAACCCCATCTCCACCGCATTACCGTGCAGACGGGCGACCATATCTGCGTGCCCGCTGGCTCGCTTCACGCCATCATGGATGGCTTGCTCATAGCGGAAATTCAGCAAAACTCCAACACCACCTATCGCGTGTATGATTGGAATCGGCTGGGGCATGACGGCCAACCACGGCCGTTGCACATTGATAGAGCGCTCGACGTGATTAACTTTGCCCAAGTGGAACCCAGCCTCCCCCACCCCACTCCGCTCGATGCTCAGCGGGAGATGCTGTGCCACAATCAATACTTCACCGTGGAGCGGGTCGCACTCACGGCCGAGGAGCCGTTTATGGGGCACAATGATGGGCAGACGTTTGAGATTTGGGGCGTTATCGAGGGCGAGGCGATGGTGACGGGTGGAGACACGGCCGTGTCCCTCTCCGCCGTGCAGTTTGTCTTGCTCCCCGCCGCTCTGGGCGATTTTCAGATAGAGGTAGTGGGCGACACGGCCGTGTTTCTCCGCACCTACACCCCCTGAGCTTGTCGAAGGGAACGAATCTTAAGAACGATTAAGCAAACAGAGCGCAATTTGACCCAAAATTGGTCGAAAAAGCCACCTTATGCTATCCTTCCACTTGCTCTCACGCCTGAATTAAGAATCAAATGAACTGAACTTACTATTTAGTATAAGATAGGAACGGTTCCCCGTCTCATTACCCTTATCATTGGTAACAGACAATTAGCATAAATCATGGAGTAAAAGAACCGTGGCAAATATTCAATCTGCAAAAAAGCGACTACGTCAAAACGAAAAGCGTCGCCTACACAATCGTCGTTACACTTCTACCGCCCGTACCTACATCAAGCAAACCCGCGAACTAATCGCCGCTGGCAAGCTAGACGAAGCGGAAGTAACGGCGCTGAAAGCGGTCAGCACGCTTGATAAAGCGGCACGTCGTCGGGTCATTCACCCAGGCAACGCCGCTCGGCGCAAAAGCCGCATCATGTCGCAGTTAGCCGAAGCCCGCAAAAACGAGGCCTAAGCTAGACAAAGTTACCTAATCAAGGCGTGCTACCTCAAGTAGCACGCCTTTTTTTGTCCCCCCCTTTCTTACTCTCTTACTCGCCTAAAATCAAACTTGCACAATCAAAAAAATTGGCTAGAATGGTATTCAAGCTCCCATATAGGCTCCGAGATGGCGTTCAACTGGCTCCCGCCAGACGTCATCTCACTAGGCTCCCACCCGAGGTGGTGTCCGAATTCGGACACCACCATTTTTTTTGTATATTTGTATAGCGGAGGACAAAATGGCAGATTGTACGCTCGTCCACACGGCCGTGGCTGACACCTATGTCGGCAAACAAGCCTTTACCTACACGGCTGGCATTTACGCCCAAAACAGCGACGCCCAACATATTTGTATGCACCTGCTCAACATTCCCCCCAGCGGGCGCGCCAAGGCACACCTGCATGAGAACCATGAGACGGTAATTTATGTGATTAGCGGGGAGTCGGGCATGTGGTATGGGGAGCAGTTGGAGAAGCATCTGGTGTGTGCGGCGGGTGACTTTTTGCACATTCCCGCCGGTATGCCCCACTTGCCCTACAATCGGAGCGAGACAGAGGTTTGCACGGCCGTGATAGCCCGCACCGACCCCAATGAGCAGGAAAGCGTGGTGCTACGTCCCGATTTAGAAAAAAGCGAGTCAGAAGTCAGAAGTAAAAAGTGAGAAGTGGCGTTTTTATTACGAGTAGGCAGACAAGAGAAAACATGGATAACAACAAGAGAGTGACCTCACCACACAACATGAGCACCCAATGCGTCTGGGCTGGCGAAGAAAGCTACCTGATGCAGGGCGCGACCCAAGTGCCCGTGGTGCATAGCGTCTCGTTTGGTTATAGCGACGTAGACGAGTGGCAAGCGGTTGCCCTTGGGCAAAAAGAGGGGCACATTTACGGCCGCAACACAAACCCAACGGTTCACGCCTTTGAGGAAAAGGGGCGCCTGCTGGAAGGGGCCGAAGCGGCGACCAGCGCGTCCACGGGCATGGGCATCATCAGCAGTGCGCTCTTTGCTCTGCTCTCGCCCGGCCAGCGGGTCGTTTCGATTAAAGATACGTATGGGGGCACGAACGTCATTTTTACGGAGTTTTTGCCCCGCTTTGGCATAGAGGTGACGCTGTGCGACACGACTGACCACGAACAGTTGGAGCAGGAGATTCGGCGGGGATGTGCGGTGGTCTATCTGGAAAGCCCGACCAATCCGACCACAAAAGTGGTGGATATTGCCCGACTCACGGCCGTGGCGCGAGAATCAGGGGCTATTTCCATCGTAGACAACACCTTCGCTACCCCCATCAACCAAAACCCACTCGCGCTGGGGGCGGATTTAGTTCTGCACAGCGCAACCAAATTCTTGGGCGGCCATGCGGACGCGCTAGGCGGGGTCATTTGCGGCGCGAAAAACTTGATTGAGCAGGTGTATCATTATCGGGAAATCAACGGAGCGACCCTGCACCCGATGGCGGCCTATTTGCTCCTGCGCGGCATGAAGACGCTGGCCTTGCGCATTCGCCAGCAGAATGAAAGTGCGCTGAAGATTGCCCAGTTTTTGGAAGGACACACGGCCGTGTCTCGCGTCTTTTACCCCGGACTCCCCAGCCACCCCGGGCACACCATCGCCCAACAGCAAATGCGCGGCTACGGCGGGATGCTTAGCTTCATGCTCCAAGAAGACAGCTTCGACGCCGTGCGCCGCTTCCTGCCCCGGCTCAAGCTGGCTCACGCCGCCGCCAACTTGGGCGCGGTGGAGACGATTGTTGGCCCCCCCGCCACCACCAGCCATGTCGAATGCACGGCCGAGGAACGCGCCGCCCTTGGTATCCCCGAAAGCCTCATCCGCTACTCGACCGGCATCGAAGACACAGACGACCTCATCGCCGACCTCGAGCAAGCACTTGCATAAATAAGTGCGAGGTGCGACGTGTAGGCACACCGTCGCCCATCGCACTTTGCCCCTCGCACGTTTTTTGTTTTTTCACCCAAAACGCTCGCGTAATATGTCCTCTAGCGTGGGCTGGCCGATGATTTGTAGCTCGTAGCGCACGCGCTGGGTTGGTTTTTCGATTTTGAGAATGCGGCTCAGGTCAATCGGCGTGCCGATAACGACCAAATCCACGTCGGCGGCGTTGATGGTCTGCTCTAGCTCGCGCACCTGCGCGTCCCCATACCCCATGGCGGGCAAGACATTGCCTGTGGTGGGGTATTTTTCGTAGGTCGCTTTGATGGAGCCGATGGCCCACGGCCGTGGATCTACAATCTCCGCCACGCCATATTTTTGCGCCGCCATCCAGCCCGCCCCATACGCCATTTCCCCATGCGTTAGGGTGGGGCCGTCCTCGACCACAAGTACCCGCTTGCCCCGTATCTGGGCGGGGTCGTCCACAAAGAGGGGGGAAGCCCCGTCTAGGATAATGGCTTCGGGATTGAGATGGTGGAGGTTTTGGCGCACGGTGAGAATGTCTTGGGGCACGGCCGTGTCCACCTTGTTAATCACAAAAACATCCGCCAGCCGCGCATTCGCCTCGCCCGGATGATACGCCAACTCATGCCCCGGCCGATGCGGATCCGCCACCACAATGTGCAAATCGGGCTGATAAAAGGGCAAATCATTATTCCCCCCATCCCACAGCACAATATCCACCTCTTGCTCCGCTTGGCGCAAAATCCGCTCATAATCCACCCCCGCATACACAATTACCCCATTATCCAGATGCGGCTCATACTCCTCCCGCTCCTCAATCGTGCATTCATACTCATCCAAATCGTCATAATCGGCGAAGCGTTGCACCGCTTGTGCCACCAAATTGCCATACGGCATCGGATGACGCACGGCCGCGACCGTATACCCCATCTCCCGCAAAATCTTGGACACAAGGCGCGTCGTTTGGCTCTTGCCCGCGCCCGTGCGCACCGCACAGACCGAAACCACAGGCTTGCTTGACTTGAGCAAGGTGTTATTCAGCCCCAGCAGGCGAAAATCCGCTCCCGCCGCCAGCACCTGCGACGCTTTGTGCATCACATATTCGTGGGGCACATCGCTATAGGCAAAAATAACTTGGTCAATCTTTTCCGTTTGAATCAGCTCTACCAACTGCTCTTCGGGATAAATGGGGATGCCGTCGGGGTAAAGGTCGCCTGCCAGTTCGGCCACGTAGGTGCGCCCCTCAATGTTGGGAATCTGCGTGGCCGTAAAGGCGACCACCTCATAGTCGGTGTTGCCCCGAAAATAGGTGTTAAAGTTGTGAAAGTCGCGGCCAGCCGCGCCCATAATAATTACACGTTGCTTGCTCATGAGTTGCTCCTATGTTGTGAATTAGCTGTTAGCTGTGAGCCATAAGCTGTAAGCTGTAAGCGAGGCCTTGGTTAACTTGTCGTCTCCCTCGCTCCTTCATTATAGTGGGTCATGCAGGGTGTGTTGTCACACGTTTGGGGTGCTTTTTGTCAGGATGAAGCGTGCAGAAGTTCAACTTCTCTAAAGAAGTCGAACTTCTTGGTTGGCGTGTACTCATTTGCTTCCTAGCAAATCTTTACATTTTCTAAACAGTTGCCGATTAAGATGCAACCTGTGTCTAAATGGACGTATAAGGAACAACGTAGCGCAAAAAATACGGCTCTTTGTGAATTCGCGGGGTCACTTAGCGACTGTCTTGGCTAAACAAGCCACGTCCAGAGAAAATCCACATGACACATGACACGTGAAACATGACACCGTAATACCTGACACTCTATTTAATAATCAAGGAGATAGACCGATGCAAAAAAAATCAAGCGGCATGAAACGCATTTGGCAGTGGGGCTGGCTGGCTCTGCTTTTGTTGATGAGTATGGGGCTAGTGGCCTGTGGCGGCGGAAGCCCCGCCCCCGCGCCGCTTTCACCAGAGGTGGATACGCAAGCCATTGTGGCGGAAGTGTTGGCCCAGTTGGAGGCGGAAGCGGCGATGCGGGCGACAATTGAGCCAGTTTTGTTTGAGCCAACGGTGACACCACCGCCCCCACCCACGGCCGTGCCCACACCCATCATCGAAAGCAACCTCGCCACCAGCGAACTCGAGCAAACCCTCATTGAGCTATACAAACGGGCTAACCCCGCCGTCGTTTATATCATCGTGCCCCCCCTCGGCACAGGCTCTGGTTTTGTGCATAGCGCAAACAGCGACGGCGTTTACATCGTCACCAATAACCACGTCATCGCCAACGGCAGTAGCTACGAAGTCATCTTCGCCGATGGCACACGTCAGCGGGGTGAACTGGTCGGCGCAGACGTAGACAGCGACTTAGCCGTCCTGCGCGTGGCGGCACTGCCCGAAGGGGTCGAACCATTAGAACTAGCCGACGCCGACAGCATTGACGTGGGGCAATTTGTCATCGCTATTGGCAACCCATTTGGGGAACAAGGCTCTATGTCCTTAGGCATCATCAGTGCCCTCGGCCGAAGCCTCTCGTCCCAGCGGGATATTGGCGGCGGAGCGCGTTACTCTCTGCCCGGCGTTATCCAAACAGACGCGCCGATTAACCCTGGAAACTCGGGTGGCCCTCTGCTGAACTTGCGTGGTGAAGTGGTGGGGGTGAACTCGGCTATTGCTTCGATGACGGGCACAAACTCGGGTGTGGGCTTTGCCATTCCCGTGCAGGCAGTGCACCGTATCGTGCCCAATCTCATCAGCGATGGTCGCCATAACTACTCGTTTATGGGCGGCAGTTTTGACAGTGAAATAACGCTGGCGAAACAGGAGCTTTATAACTTGCCGCAAACAGCAGGGGCGTATTTACTGACCGTGCAAGAAGGCAGTCCCGCCGACCAAGCGGGCTTGCGGGGAGCAAGGAGTTCTAGTGGGGCAGGCGGGGATTTGATCATAGCTATTGACGGCACGCCGATTAACAGTTTTGATGATTTGAACAGCTATTTGGTGTTTAACTCGCAGGCGGGGCAAACGATTGAAATAACGGTGATTCGAGATAGGGAGGAGGTTACGATCTCCTTGACGTTGGGCGCACGGCCGTGAGGTTTTGAGTAAGAAGTGAAAAGTGAGAAGTAGTGCCACTTCTCACTTTTCACCTATAATAACCACTAACCAACTAGACCCATCTATCCCCCCAACTCCCCCTATGCGCTTCTATCACGTTCCCCAAGGTGCCCGCTTCTACTGGCCCGGCAACCGCGCCCAAGCGGGTGCGTATGCCCTCAAATGCTCCTCCCTCGTTGCTTATCACATCACCGCCCAACGCTTCGCGGTTATGTTCCCCTTCGCCCGCGTCAGCGACATCGAAAAAACGCACAACGATGAATTACCCGACCAAGAGCGCATTGACAAAGCGCACCAGCAAGCCCTCGACCTACTCTTTTTCATGGCTCTCTTTGTTATCACGCTCGTGGTTGTGATTGCCTATTTTGTCTCATAGGATAGTAGCGACTTTAGTCCCTTTTCAGTCTAGCAAAAAAACGGCTAAAGCCGTTACTACAAGCAAACGCCGCCCTGCACCCTGAACCTTGCACCCCGCTCTACTCATCACTAAACAAATCCCGTAGCTCATCCTCCCACACCGCGCCTAGCTCAAAGAAAGGCCGCTCCTCGTACTGCTCCCCGATTTGAGCAAAATATTGCTCCAACTCTAGCTCTGGTAGCTCGACGGACAGCTCATCAATTTTCTCGTCCATCATCGTCACCAGTTCAATGCTCTGCTCCTCCAGTTCACTCAAATCCAGCCCCAACCCCATCATCGCCTTGAGGCGGCGTAAAATATCGTACCACGCCTTAAAATCGTTCTCGATGCGTAGCCCCTGCATCTGCATCGCCTGCTCACCCGAAAAATCGTAGGCGGGGGCAAAGGCGTACATGGCTAAAAACTCTATCTCTTTTTTCTCGGCGTGGTCGAGCAGGTACGCGCCGATGGTCGCGCCCCCTTCGTAGTTGGAAAAACGCACGGCATAGTTATCTAGCTCCGCCTTCATGCGGCGCAGGCTGTACACCACAGAAATGTCCCGCTCTTTGTCATAGGGCAGGGAGCCATAGACGCCGCCCACGGCCGCGACCCGCTTCACCTTTAGCCGCGTCACAATTTCAAAAAACGCCTCAGCGTACCGCTCCACATTGAGATGGGGTTCATCGCCCAAAAAGATGACCAGCCCCTTTTCCTCGTTACCCGCGTAAAAAATCTCGTTTTGCTTTCTTTCCAAAGAGACACGATACCCTTCTTCCAGTTGCACCACGGGGCGCAGGAGATGATGGGTGCCGGGAACTTGGAAAATGTAGTAGCCGTTGGGGGAGATGTCCCCTATTTTGCGGGCTTCCGTCAGTTGCACCAGATATTCGGGCACACCAGAGGAGATGTTGCCCGCGTCCGCCCATTGGCGCCAGCCGGCAATCATGTAGATTTCTTTGGCTTGGGGAATTTCTTGGAGGTCTACTAACTGTGTCACGATGATTTCTCCTTCTTAAAACCTGATGGCTGAGTGAAGCGCAAAGCAAAAAGTGGTTGGACAATCAACCTATCAGGTTTGAATAGTACGCTTCATTATGACATAGTTGGCGGGGCAAGGAAAAGTTGTTTATGCAGAAACAAGGTGATAGGTGAAGAGGTGTAGGTTCAGGGATAACTGTCGCTTTTTGAACCTCGCCCTTCGCACCATTGGTCACGAATGACTAACACACGCCCAGCGTCCTGTCGTTTGGTCAGCAGAGTGCCCTTGAGGGTGCTTTTCTAAATGGTTAGCATAGCCGTTCACAGCTGTGCGAAGGCCAAGGTTTATACCAGAACAATTAGCCAAGAATTTCGTTGATTTCCACTAAATCATCAGCGGTGAGTTGCCAATCGGCCGCCCGCACATTGCTTTCTACATGGGCCAGCTTGGTCGCGCCAGAGATGACAGAACAGACGGCGGGCTGAGCCAAGAGCCACGCTTGGGCTAGTTCGTTGAGCCCACGGCCGTGGTCAGCCGCCCACTCCCCCAACTTCTCGATAATGTCATAATTCTCAGCCGTCATATACTGCTGAACATAGCCGCTTGATTCCCCCCGCGACCCCGCCGGAGCCGCCTCATCCCGCTTATACTTGCCCGTCAGAAAGCCGCCCGCCAGCGGAAAATACGGCACAAAACCGACCCCAAACTGCTCACAAAACGGCAACACTTCCCGCTCTACCCCCCGCTCCAGCAGATGATAATGGGATTGAATGGCCGCGAACGGCGTCCAGCCGCGCACTTCAGCCAACAGATTGGCTCGCGCCAACTGCCACGCCGCAAAATCAGAACAGCCGATATAGCGCACCTTGCCCTGCCGCACCAAATCATCGAGTGCCCGCAGGCTCTCCTCGATAGGCGTGTCGTTGTCCCAGCGATGCAGATAATACAAATCAATGTGGTCGTTTTGCAGGCGGCGCAGGCTGGCCTCCACCCCGTTCATGATGTGGTAACGGCTCGTGCCTCGATCATTCGGCCCTTCGCCCGTGGCAAAATAGACCTTGGTGGCGAGGAAAAATTTGTCCCAGCGACCCTTCAGGGCGACGCCCAGCGTTTTTTCCGATTCGCCATTGGTATACGCATCGGCTGAATCAAGAAAGTTAATCCCCATATCCAGCGCGGCATCAATGACGCTGTTCACATCTTCTTGCGGTAATTTATCGGAGCCGAAACGGTTGGTGCCCAGCCCAATCGTGGACACTTTTACCCCCGCACGGCCGAGTTGACGGTATTCCATGTTAATCTCCTTGTGAATGGTGAATTGTAATTGGTGAATTGTGAATGAACGCCTCGGTTCACCATTCACCATTCGTAATTTACCATTTACCATTCTTTTGCTCAATATCTTTGTACACGTTAAGCTTGCCACTATGAACTTAACCCCCGAACAACAACAGGTCGTCCAGCATAATGATGGCCCCGCGCTGGTTTTTGCAGTGGCGGGCGCGGGCAAAACAACGGCGATGGTGCATCGCATCGAGCGGCTAGTACGCGAAGGCGTTTTTGCGCCGCACCAGATTTTAGCCACCTCGTTTGGGCGTAAAAACCAGCAGGATTTGCAGGAAGCCCTGCAAGCGTGGCCGCATACGAAAGAAACACGGCCGTGTACCCTCCACGCCCTCGGCCGCTCCATCATCGTTACCGCCCAAGAAATGGGACACCTGCACCGCTACAATCTACGCGCCAACGGCCAGCAAAAAGGGGACGGGAGCCTCGACCAGCATGTGCTCAATCTGACCCTGAGCCAAGCTTGGCGACAAAGCGTACCCTTCAAACAAGAGCTAGACGGGCTAGACCGTCAAGATTTTCTTAGCTATGTGGCCGCCTGCAAGGGAAATTTGCGCTACGCCAATTTAGACGACGTGCGCCTGCCGCTCGAAGCGCAAAAGCTGGTCGGCCCCGCGCCCGAGCCGAGCAAGGCGCTGGCCTGGTACGTTGATTTATACCGCCTGTATGAAGAGGTGCGGCAGGAGGCGGGCATCGTCACCTATCCCGATATGCTCCTGATGGGCTGGGAACTGCTGGTGACGGTGGAAGAGGTGCGCACGGCCGTGCAAAAGCGGTACACCTGCGCCATTGTTGATGAATTCCAAGACGTGAACCTCGTGCAAGCCGAACTGCTCGACCTCATCACCGCCCCCCACCGCAACTACATGGTCGTGGGCGACGATGACCAGACCATCTACGAATGGCGCGGCGCGAGTCCGCGCTTTATCCTGAACTTTGCCCAGCGGTATCAGGCGCAAACCTACCTCATCAGCCATAACTTTCGCTGTCCCGCCGCGCCGCTGGTGCTGGCAAACGAGGTCATCAAAAATAATTCCGAGCGGCAGGCGAAAGCCTTACGGCTGACGCGCGGCTTTATCGGGCGGACGCAGGTGCTGGCGCATCGAGATTTGCCAACGATGGCGGAGAAGATTGTGCAGGAGATTACCACGGCCGTGGGTCAACAAACCCGCTCCCTCAACGACATCGCCATTCTCTTCCGGCTCAACGCCCAAACCCCCTACATCGAACAAGAGCTAACCCAAGCAGGCATCCCCTACGTCGTCAGCAAACCATTCTACGAACGCCCCGAAATCCAAACCCTCATCACCTACGCCCGCCTCGCTTGGATCGAAAAAAGCTACCAAGAGAAAAAGAGCCTCACCCCCGCCCAAACCCGCCAATTGCTCGAGGCATGGCCGCGCATCGCCAACCGCCCCTTGCGCTACATCAGCAACGAAACCCGCCAGCGCGTAGCCGACACCATCCGCCGCCACGGTCACCCGCTCAGCAAAGCCCTCACCCTCGCCGCCCTCGCCGAAACCCGCGACGGCAACATCCGCCGCATGGAGGAACTCGCCAGCATTTTGCTCTGGCTCAGCCAGCAGATGGACAACGCCGCCGACACTGCCCTGCGCCTGCTCGAGGCGCGGCTCATTTATCGCCAATACCTGCGCGAAAACAGCGGCTTTCCCCAAACGGGCGAGGGCAAAGCGGCCAGCGTCAGCGCGTTTCTCGACTATGCGCGGGGGCAGGGCACGCTTATGCAATTTTTGGTGGCGGTCAAAAAGTTGGGCAAACAGCGTATCGGGCGAGATGCGGCGCACAAAGAGGCGGTGACGCTGACCACGATTCATCAGGCCAAGGGGCTAGAGTGGCCCTATGTCATCATCGCCCAGACCAATGACGGCATGATGCCGTTTCGGGCGGAGCCGGAGGGGCCGGTGGATAACATGGCGGAAGAGAGGCGGCTCTTTTATGTAGCGCTGACCCGCACGCGGGAAAATCTTTCTTTGCATCGGGTGCTGGATTTGCCGCCGTCGCCGTTTTTGGGGGAAAGCGGCTGGCAACAGCACATCACGAATTTGTACAAGGTGGCGCGGTTGCTGAAGAAAGAAAATGGGGGCAATGGGGCTTTGTCGCGGGAGGAGGCGGGGCAGTTGCGGGAGTGGCTGGAAGCGTATGATTTAGGAGATTATGTGGCGCATTGGCGCGTTTCGTAGGGCAAAG
>JBGTIZ010000467.1:0-8172 GCA_041745395.1 Promineifilaceae bacterium (SeqCode)
CCTCCAGTTACATTGTCTTGGGAATAGTGTAACTGTTTTGAGATGTGGTCGGTGATAAAGTTTCTTCAGTTGGTAAAGTTTTTCAGTCGTTTTGGATGCTTACGGCAACCAAACGGCCCCAGATTACATGCCAAAGTCGTGTTAATACTTTTGACAACGTTAGGGTTTATATTTTTCAACCATCTTTCTGGTCTCCAGACAGTGAATGGCTCGTCCTACCTCAAAATGGGTTTAGTAGTTTTCGCCCGTTATCAATCTATAACACCGTTACTCAACAGTTCATCCCCTCTGTTGCTCACCCTGAAGATAGTGTTAGCCTGCCCGCTTGGTCGCCAGATGGTCAATTGCTGGCCTTCACCCGCAATAAAACGACCCTATCGCTATGGAACCGCGAGACATTAGCCACCACCGATGTCCTGACTGCTACTCATGTCAGTGCGCCGCTGTGGTCAGACGACCAACAGTTGGTTATGGGCACTGTAACCGATAGCGGAGGCCAACTTGTGGCTCTGGATTTGGCTAGTGGCGAACAGCAAATATGGCCGCTGGATCATGGGTATGAGATTGAAGAGATGCGCCTTTTAAGCTGGTCACCAGATGGAAACTGGCTGGCGTTTATGACCATGGGACAAGAAGGTACAGGGTCAGGCGTTTATCTTGCCCCTCGTCAGGGTGGGGAGACATACCTGCTGCTGGATATGTTTGGGTATGAAACGGTCTCAAATTTGGTTTGGCTACCGACAACGACTGCGGAGGGAGAATAAAATGCCACACACAAAATTGTTGTTATGGTTGGTTTTGGGGACATTCTGGTTGGTGGGGTGCGGCACTACGCCCGAACTGGCATTTGAGCCTGAACCCAACACAGAAATTCAACTAACCGAGGTGGTGGCGCAACTGCCGACAGTGGCTCCGACAGCCGTGTTGCCAACGGCTACGCCCTCGCTTATGCCAACCAACACGGCCGTGTCCACGACATCCACAATGACCGTAACCCCAATACCGACATTAACAGCTACGCCGACACGAACCCCTACACCAACTGTCATACCCCCACCCACGGCCGTGGCTCTTAATCCTTCAATACGTCCCCCAACTGGAGAACTATATTTTTCATGGGATTCAAAAACCTTGCCAGCTCATGACCCAACCCCATACGATCCAGCTCCAAAATTGTACCGAGCGTATGTCCAAGAAGAAAATGGAGCTTTTGCATGGTACATCACTCCAGTTATCTCTCAATTATTTGACTGGCCTAGACTTGCGTTTTCACCTGATAAATCTCAAATTGCCGTACGAATTTTAGAAGACAGAAATAATGACGGCGAAATCAGTGATGAGATCTACTATGATCGGTTATCTGATGACTATAATTTGTTTACATACACATTATCGAATCAATCTCTGGAGAGAATAACGGAAAATTACCCGTCTTTCATAAGCTGGGTTGGTAATGATTATGTCCTAGTACGGGAAAGTACTTCATATTCTTTAGTATCTGTAACAGACCACTCGGAAAACCAACTACTCAGCGATACCCCAATCACCGATATCCTGTCCATATCAACTTCTCCTAATGGACAGTGGTTAGCTATTAACCTCCGTTCTGGCGAGATAAAAATTATCGAAGTTGAAACAAATGAGGTCGATCACGTTCTACAGACTACAGGAGGGGAAGATACGTTACTGGTTTGGTCACCTAATAGTTCTTATCTCTCAATTAGCCACCCTTCAGGAGCATTGCATGTTTTCAATATTAGTTCATCCCAGTTGCGCTTTTTATCAAACACGAATGGTTCACACTTTGTCGATTGGGCACCAAACAGCCAATGGTTAGCCATAAATAAAGGGGATCAAATCGAAATTTTTGATGTGCTATCTCAAGAATCAATCGTTACACACGAAAAAACTGTCGAAACACTTGCTTGGTCTCCTGATAGCCAGCATGTAGCCTTTGTTGAGAAAATTGACGACAATTATAAGTTGTTCGTTTTGGATATAAGCAATCTATCTTTGCATTTTTTTGTTGAGACGCCCAAGATTATTCATCATCTTGCATGGTCGCCAGATAGCGAAATGCTTGCAATGAGTGCTTTTGCATACGATCGTAACAGGACAAAAACATTGGGGGTCGTTAATATATCTAGTCAATCTTACCAAGAAATCTGGATAGATAGCGACTCTCGACGGCATTTATTGGGCTGGTCACCAGATAGTCAATGGCTTTTAATCATTGAAGAAGAATGGGAAAAGATTGGGTATAACTATCGAACAACAATTTCTCTCTTATCTCTTCACCGCAATAATGTAGATTTTTTAACCATCTTGAGCGCATCAAACACAGCGATGCCCTCTGAGTTTTATTGGTTGCCAACTGCTAGCGGGAACAATTAACAAGCAGTATTCAGCGGACGAGCCACTGAATACTGCTGACGGCATACGAATCGCTGGCTTACCCCGTGTTCTTCAACCCCGCCGCCACGCCGTTAATCGTCAGGTAAAGCGCTTGGAGCAACTCTTGGGCGCGGTCACTCTCTTTATCGGCCAAGGCACGATACTCGCGGAGCAGGCGCACCTGAATAAAGTTGAGTGGATCCACATAGGGATTGCGCAAGCGAATCGAACGCTGGAGCGTCTTTTCATTATCTAGCAGGTCTTTTTGCCCCGTGATGTGCAAAACCCAATGGGCGGTGCGGTTAAATTCGGCCAAAATATCGCCGTAAACCTGCTCCCGAATCGTCTCGTCTTGAACCAAATCAGCGTAGAGGCGGGCGATGCCCATGTCTGCTTTGCCGAGGGACATTTGCGCGTTGTCAATGGCCGCTTCAAAAAAGGGCCACTCTTGATACATTTCTTGCAGTTTGGTCAGTTGCTGGTCGTTATGACCCTGCTCGATGAATTGCGCCACGGCCGTGCCAATGCCAAACCAGCCCGGCAACCCATGACGGCTCTGCATCCAGCTAAAGCCCCACGGAATCGCCCGCAAACTAGCAAACACATCCCCCGAACTGCGCCGCGCCGGGCGGGAGCCAATGCGCATCCCGCTTAGCTCGTTAATCGGCGTGGCTTCTTGCCAATAGGTCAACACGGCCGGGGTCTCATACACAAATTGGCGATAGGCGCGGAACGAAATCTGGGAAATTTGCTCGATAATCTCGCGCCATTCGGGGCGCGGCGTCGCTTGGCGCATATGCTGGCGTGAGCTGGAAATGAGCACCGCATTGACCACCCGCTCCAGATGACGCTGGGCGATGTCCACATTGCCAAAGCGGGCGTTAATCACCTCGCCCTGTACCGTGATGCGAATCCGGCCGTTTACCGTTCCGGGGGGCTGGGCGAGAATGGCGCGATTAGCTGGGCCGCCGCCTCGCGCAATGGTTCCCCCACGGCCGTGGAAAATCGTCAACCCCACCTCATGCTTCTGGCACACCTGCGCCAACTGCTCCTGCGCCTGATACAACTCCCACTGCGCCGCCAGATAACCCGCATCCTTGTTGCTGTCCGAATACCCAATCATGATATTCTGCTCATTCCCCTGCCGCGCCAGATGCTGGCTATAGCTGGGATGATTAAATAACTGGGTCATAACGTCGGACGCATTCTCGAGGTCAGCGCGGGTCTCGAACAGGGGGGAAATGGCGAGAGCGGCAATGTCGCTGTTGTCCTGCAAACAGAGACCGTACCAGCGGCCAAGGAGCAAAACGGCCAGCACATCATCCACGTCGGTGGTCATGCTGATAATATAAATGCCCAGTAGCTCTTGCCCATAAATGGTAATGGCGTTCTTGAGAATTTTGAACAGTTCTAGTAGCTCGGCCGTGCTTTCGCTCAAATCAGTCAGCCCGCCCAAGTCTGGCTTGGGCTGGGTGAGTAGGTCGCTCAGCAGAGCGGTTTTCCCCTCTGTATCGAGACTGTCATAATCGGGATGAATGTCTAGTTTGGCCAGCACCTCCGTTAAAACGGCGTCGTGATAATCGCTGTACTGCCGAATATCGAGCCGCGCCGTGTGCAAACCAAACACCTTGGCTTGGGTCACGGCCGTTTTTAAGTCACTTTCGGCAATGATTTGCCCGCCGTGCGCCCGCAGACTGCTATCAATTAGCTCCAGCGGTTTGAGCAAATTTTCGCTCGTCTTGAGCCGCGCCATCGGCCGCCCTTCGGTGCCAAAGAGGCGGGTTTTAACAGGGTCTTGGTTGGCCTCGAGCAAATCTTCGCGCAACATGGCGGCCACGAGGCGATACGGTTCGTCGGGGTAGCGGTCTTGCAGGAAGGCGACGTGGTCGGGCAGGCCGCGCTCTCGCTCTTGGGCCAGATAGCTCCCTATCTTGCCGCTCACATGGCTGAGCCGCGCCGACACGCTCAGCGAGCGGTCGAGAATACGCGCCGTGCGGGCGTGTTGGCTAAGGGCGAGGCCGCGATGAAGGCGCAAGGTTTCGGCAGTGACAAGGGCGGTCACGTTGGGGTTGCCGTCGCGGTCGCCACCAATCCAAGAGCCGAAGGTGAGGAAGCGTTCGGGCACTTTGAGGCGGGGATAATGTTCAGCCACGGCCGTGGACAAAGCCCGATATACTTGCGGAACCACGTTCCAAATACTGTTTTCAAAAAAGTAAAGACCCGTCTTCACCTCATCAAACACGCTCGGTTTTTCCGGCCGTGTTTGGCTGGTTGACCACAAATTCGTAATCTCCGCATCCAGATATTGCTCATAAAGTTGCCGTTCCAGCGGCATCAAATCTTCCTGTTGCAACACCATCATGTTGTCCGCAATGCGCTGGAGTTTAGACAAAATCGTGCGGCGTTTGGCCTCTGTCGGGTGCGCGGTAAAGACAGGCTCCACATGCAGTCGTTCCAGCAAAGCGCCCATTTCCACCTCATCCATGCCGTTGCGCCACAGGGTAAAAACAGCTTCGGCGATAGATTCCCGCAGGGGGGCAGGATAATCGTTGCGCGAGCGTTCGCGCAAGATGCGCACGCGGTGGCGGTCTTCGGCCAGATTTATCAGTTGGAAGTAAATCGTAAAGGCGCGGGCAATCGCTTCCGCGTCCGCCATCGTTATCTCGCTCACCAGATGGGTGATATGCTCACTAATGGCGGGATCGTCATCGCGCCGCCGCGCCTTGGCTAAAGCCCGCATCCGCTCGACCAAATCAAAGGTGGGCACGCCAGCTTGTCGCCGAATAACACGGCCGAGGGTATCTCCCAAAAGGTGAATATCTGCGCTTAACTGTTCTTGACTGCTAACATTGGGCATCTTTTTTTCTCCGGTACAGGGTTATTATAGGGCGAGGTGCGAGGTGCAAAGGGCGATGTGGTTGAGCTAGTGGGATAAAATGTAGGTCTTTCGGATTTCGTGGGGTTTTTAATCGTGTCATGTTTCACGTGTCATGTGTCATGTGGTTTTTCTCTGGGCGTGGCTTGTTTAAGCAGGACAATTGCTAACTAACTGAACCCATGAATTCCCAGAGAGCCTAAAATGTCCGTTTTTGGAAATTGAGGCAAGCTATGGCATTATTCGCATTTTACCAGAAACATCAGCGTTCAGCGTCCCAGCCGTTCAACTTGATTTTTCCGCAACACAACTTGCTCATTGATCATCACTCATCCTTAGCAACCAACCTTTTTACTCATTGTTCATTATTCATTGTTCATTATTCATTACTCATTGAAAAAAAATGCTTCTGGCGATAGATATTGGTAACACCAACATAGTTGTCGGCATTTGGCACAGTAGCCAATGGCTTCTGCAATGGCGGCTCAGCACCGTGCGCGAACGCACGGCCGACGAATACGCCATTTATATTAAAGGACTGCTCCGCGAGCGCAAGCTCAAAAAAGCGGTCAAGCGCATCGTTATTTCCAGCGTTGTTCCCCAACTGACCCGCACCTTTGATGATATGAGCCGCCGCTATCTCAAATACGCGCCGCTCATTATTAGCCATCAGACCAATTTGGGGCTAAACATAGACGTGGATTTTCCTGACCAAGTGGGGGCGGACAGGTTGGTCAACGCCACGGCCGCGTATCATCTGTATCAGACGGCGTGCATCGTGGTAGACATGGGCACAGCCACCAAATTTGACGTGGTCAACAGGGAGGGCACATTCATAGGGGGCGTGATTTCCCCTGGCTTGCAAATCACGGCCGACGCCCTGTTTAAGCGAGCGGCCAAGCTCAGCCAAGTCGAATTTATCGCCCCGCCCAACGTGATTGGGCGCAACACCATTCACGCCATTCAGTCGGGCCTAGTTTTTGGCTACACGGGGCAAATCGAAGGGGTGATTCCCCGCCTCAAAACGGAAATGCGCCGCCAAGACCCCAGCCTGACTGGGCATATTTCCGTGATTGGTACGGGTGGTCTGATTGGCCTCATCGCCCCGCACACCACTTTGATTGATGAGCTTGACCCGTGGCTAACGCTGAGCGGCCTCCAGCTTATCGCCGACCGTAACAGAGCGGGTTAGCGGGCAGACTACAACAAACCATCTCTGGTAAAAAGACCCGCTTACGGCTTACAGCTTATAACTTACGGCTCACAACCACGGCTCACACCCTATGAAACCCCAAGTCTGGTCAATCTATCTCCTGCTGTGCGATGGGCGGCTGATTTATACGGGGATTACCACGGATGTGGCGCGTCGGATGCGTCAGCATCGGGGGGAGTTGACGGGGGGGGCGAAGTTTACGCAGAGGGCGGGGACGTTAGAGTTGCTTTATCACACGGCCGTGGGAAATCGCCGCCTAGCCAGCCAAGCCGAATACCGCCTGCGCCAACTCACCCACGCCCAAAAACGCGCTATCGCCCGCCAAAACCCCGGCCGCGAAAGCTTACTCACCCAACTCGGCCTGCCGCTTATGCCCGACTAATGAACTGCCATGTATACACCCCTTGCTCATTGCTCATTGCTCCTTGTTCATTGCCCAAAATGGGCAAGCGATGAGCAACCCACAGACCAGTAGACAAACCCCGCCAAATTTGTTAATAATTAAGCATTGCAAACACTAAATCGAAAAGATGACGGGGCAAAAACCCGTTCTGAGCAAAGCCTGATTCAATCATGAGTCGGGCTTTTTTGTTACCTGCCCGCCAACACCCACTCAAACCCACACATACAGGAGAAAATCATCATGTTTCAAACCGTGCCCAATCCCTTTGTGCCCAGCACCTATGCCCATCCGTCCGTCGCCATCGAACACCTGCACGTCGCCAGCGAAACGGGGCCGTTGCGGAGCGTCATTATCGGCTATCCCGATAATTTTGATTTAGAGCATGCAGAAATTATCAACGAGACGCAGAAAAAATATTATTTTGGCGAGAACAAACCCAGCAAGGCGCGGCTCATACGGGAGATGAACCAATATGTTGCCCAACTGGAAGCGTGTGGCGTCAAGGTGGTGCGCCCCGCGCCGCTCGAGGGTGTGCCCGACCAGCTTATGACGCGGGACATCGGCGTGGTAATTGGCAACACCTTTGTGGTGACGCGCATGGCGAACTGTAGCCGCCAAAATGAGTGGCGCGGGCTGGAACATATCTTGCGCCAGTTGCCTGTGGGTCAGATTGTACATGCACCTGAGGGGGTTATTCTCGAGGGGGGAGATGTGGTGGTGGATAAGGGGCACATTTTTGTGGGGCTGAGCCAACGCACGAATGAGGCAGGGGTGGCGTGGCTGACCGAGCAGTTTCCCCAGTATGAGGTGGTCGCTCTGCCACTGAAGCAGGTGGCTGAGGGGGAGAATGTGCTTCATTTGGATTGTGCGTTTGTGCCCGTGGGGCGGGATTTGGCTCTGATTTATGAGGCGGGGTTTGTGGAGGGAGAAAACAGGGCCGTGTTGCGCGACCTCTACACCTTCATCCCCGTCACCCGCGCCGAACAAGACGAACTCGGCTCAAACGTCCTTTCCATCTCGCCCACCCAAGTCATCTCCCGCGCCTCCGCTCGCCGCATCAACGCCGCCATGCGGGCACGCGGCCTCACCGTTTACGCCATCCCCTTTGATGAAGCTCCCAAAACAGGCGGCTCTTTCCGCTGTTGCAGTCTGCCTCTGCATCGGGTGTGAGGAGCTATAAGCTGTGAGCCGTAAGCGTGTCCCATGACACGAAAAACTTGGGCATGGTTCAGAAATCCCTTCAAAGTTACCTTTACACTTCCGCTTCGTCGTGGGCGGCGGCCCCGA
>JBGTIZ010000468.1:0-19799 GCA_041745395.1 Promineifilaceae bacterium (SeqCode)
TAATATTCGCCCGCACTGGATACGCGGGCGCGGGTGCAGTTGCCGCAAAACGGCTTGGTCACGGAAGCGATAATGCCCACTTCGCCCGTGCCGTCACGGTAGCGGAACCGGTTGGCGACTTCGCCGACGTAGTTGGGGGCAATGGGGTCGAGGGGGTATTTTTCGTGGATGTGTTGGGCAATTTCCACGGCCGTGACCACATCCCCCATCTGCCACCCATTCAAATTCCCCACATCCATATATTCGATATAGCGCACAATCACCCCCGTCCCCTTAAATTTTTCGGCCAAAGGCACAATCGCATGTTCATTCACATGTCGCTTGACCACAGAGTTCAACTTAATATCTGTAAACCCCGCCTCCTGCGCCGCCGCCAAGCCATCCAACACCTGCGCCACCGACGAACGATTGCCATTCATAGCCTGAAACGTCTCATCATCCAGCGCATCCAAGCTAATCGTCAAGCGATGCAAACCCGCTTCTTTTAAGGCCAGCGCATCCCGCCGCAGGTAAAAACCGTTGGTGGTCAGAGCCACATCTTCAATGCCGGGAATAGCCACCCAGCGTTGAATCAGGTCGGGCAAATCAGAGCGCAAGAGCGGCTCACCGCCCGTAATGCGCAATTTGGTTACGCCAAGTTGAGCAAATAACTGCGCCAAGCGCGTCAGCTCATCGTTGCTGAGCAAGTCGCTTTTACGCAAAAAATTATAGTCCGCGCCGAAGATTTCGGCGGGCATACAGTAGGGACAGCGAAAATTACATTTGTCGATAACGGAAATGCGCAAATCACGCAGGGGGCGTTGGAATTGGTCGAGGGTCATGGGATTCTTCTCTTGTGTGTGTCAATTAAAAGGTGAAAAGTCAAAAGCAAGAAGTAAAAAGTGGTTTGCGTGCTAATCAAGGGCTGTCAGGTGGAGGCTACTTCTGAGCCTACTGAAAAAGCTGTCTCTCGCTAAGATGCAGAGAAGCAAAGAGAAAAATCCTCGAGAAAATCTTTGCGCTCTTAGTGCCTTTGCGAGAGATTTTGACCTCTTTTCAGGGCAATCACTTCTCACTTGTCACTTTTTACTTCTCACTACAGTGGGCATCCATTATAACGAAAAGCACAAAGGATGGTGTGACTCTTATGACGACCTGACGCTCATCTTTGCCAAACAGGCCACGTCCAGCGAAAAAACAGGTGACCCATGACACATGAAACCTGACACCCGCCCCTCATGACCAATAACCCCCCACAATATGACAAATATCACTAATGTAAACGATTAAAACCCGCTACTCTTGGGACTGAGTAACCTTCAAACCCGAGATTCCCGCCCGTGAGTACAGACACACCTGACCCACGGTTAATCATCCAAAAAGCGAGTTTTAACAGATGACAACAGAAAACATCATTCAACACGACGTATTAATCGTGGGTGCTGGTTTGGCTGGCACATGGGCGGCCGTTATCGCCAAGCAAGAAGGGGTACAGGACGTAGCCGTCCTCTCCAAAATTCATCCCCTACGCTCCCACAGCGGCGCGGCCCAGGGTGGTATCGCCGCCTCGCTCGCCAACGTGCGCCCTGTGGCGGGCACAGGCCCTCGCGGCCCCCTCGAACACGTCCCCGACGGCGATGAACCTAGCGACAGTTGGCAATCCCACATGTTCGACACCATTAAGGGGTCGGACTGGCTAGGCGACCAAAACGCCATCGAGATTTTGGTTAAAGATGCGGTTGATATTTTATATGAGTACGAAAACATGGGCTGTGTCTTTAGCCGCACGGCCGACGGACGCATCGCCCAACGCCGCTTTGGGGGACATCAATCTCCCCGTGCATGCTACGCCGCCGACCGCACGGGACACGTCTTGCTCCACACCATTCACGAACAAGCCCTGATGCGCGGGGTCAAATTTTACTCTGAATGGTACATGATGGATTTGATTATCGAAGACAATATTTGCCGAGGCGTGGTGGCTATGAACGTGCTGGATGGCTCCATCCACACCATGCGCGCCAAAGCGGTCATGTTTGCCACGGGTGGCTACGGCCGTGCGTTCAAAATCACCTCCAACGCCTTCGCCAACACGGGCGACGGCGTGGCGATTGCGTACCGCCGGGGCGTGCCGCTCATGGATATGGAATTTGTCCAATTCCATCCTACTGGCCTTTATCGGCACGGCATTTTGATGAGCGAAGCGTGTCGCGGTGAAGGGGGCTATCTGCTCAACAGCAATGGCGACCGCTTTATGGAAAATTACGCCGCCGACAAAATGGAACTCGCCCCGCGTGACCTCGTCAGCCGTTCGGAACAGACGGAAATCAATGAAGGGCGGGGCGTGATGGCTGATAAACAGGGCATCTTCCTTGATTTGCGCCATCTGGGCAAAGAAAAAATCATGAAGCGTCTGCCCGAGGTGCGCCAAATTGCGGTGGACTTTTTGGGCATGGATCCGATTATTGAACCTGTCGCCATTCAGCCCACGGCTCATTACAGCATGGGCGGCATTCCGACTGATATTAACGGCCGTGTTTTGGCAGATGCGGACGGCAATCTGGTGCAAGGCTTCTTCGCCGCTGGCGAATGTGCTTGCGTCAGCGTCCACGGCGCGAATCGGCTTGGCTCCAACAGTTTGCTCGAGGCGTCCGTCTTTGGTCGGCGGGCAGGCTACGCTATCGCCGAATTTATCAACGGCGGCGCCCAGCTTCACCCCGTCAGTGGCGACCCTGCCCAAGAAAATCGGGCGCGGGTGCATAAGCTCTTTACGAATGAAGGGGAACTGGCCGAAAAAGTGCTGGAGGAACTGCGCGAGACGATGACCGAAAAGTGCGGCATTTATCGGCACGAGGGCACGTTAAGCGAAGCGAAAGAGGCGATTCGCCAATATCAGGAGCGCATGAAGACGGCGCGAGTGATGGATAAGAGCAGTCGCTTTAACACCGATTTGCTGGCCGCGCTAGAGGCGGATCATCTGGTGACGTTTAGCGAAGTGATTGTAGCGGGGGCGTTGGCGCGGCAAGAAAGTCGCGGGGCGCATTCGCGCACAGACTTTAAGCCGCGTGACGATGAGCAATGGCTCAAACATACGATGGCGCATATCAATGGAGCCAGTGGCCCCAACCTGAGCTATAAGTCTGTCTTTGTGGATTATGACCGTTACCCGCCGCAGAAAAGGGCGTATTAGTACGGTATCGTAGGGTAAAGGCATGCCTTTACCCTACGATACACGATACAACACGCCACATTCACCCTAAACTAAAGAGTATTGTAAAGATGACCAACCAAACCCAACCCCCAAAAGCAATCGTTCGTGTTGAGCGTTTTAACCCAGATGTGGATGAAAAGCCGTATTTTGAAGATTTTGCTGTCGAGGTGACTGAGGAAAAGACGCTTCTTAATGCGTTGCAGGAAATCAAAAATGAGCAGGATGGCAGTCTGACGTTTCGTAAGTCGTGCCGCCATGCGATTTGCGGCAGTTGTGCCATGAATATCAACGGGCTGAATACGCTGGTGTGCAATAAGCCGCTGAATAAGTCTTTGGACAAACACGGCCGTGTGACCATCAAAGCCCTCTCCGCCCTACCCGTCATCAAAGATTTGGTCGTAGACCGCACCGACTTCTGGCGGCAATACATGGCCGTCAAGCCATGGCTCATCCCCTCCGAAATGCAGGCGGACAAAGAGCACCGCATGAGCCAAGAAGAGGTGGAAGCGTTGCACGAAGCGGAAACCTGCATCATGTGTGGCTCTTGTTACTCCGCTTGTCCGATTATCGCCCTGAACAAAAATTACATGGGGCCACACGCCCTGCTCAAAGCGTATCAGCGGGTGATGGATCCGCGTGATGGCGGCATGGCGGAGCGGCTGGATATTGTCGAAAATGGGCGGGAAGGGATTTATACTTGCCGCACGGCCACGGATTGTATTCCCGCTTGTCCGAAGGGGTTGAATCCGGCTAGGGCGATTAGTACGTTGCGCAATATGGCTCTGCGGCGGATGGAGTTTGAACATGCGCGGGAGAAGCGGCAGGAAGCGGGGTAGTAGGACAGTGGGCAGTAAAAAGTGAAAAGCAAGAAGCGGGAAGTGGTGGAGACACTGCTTCCCGCTTTTGGGTTTTATGCTTTGTTGTCTATAAGCCGTTGCAGATTTGTCAGAATTTCGACGCAACTGGCTTCGACGTAGGCTTCGGGGTCGGGCTGGGCGGTGAGGGTATCGTAGGGAATGACGATGCCTGACCAGCCAGAGGTGTGCCACATCGCGCCTGCGGGGAGCGCGGGCGGGTCGTATTCGTCTGGATAGGGGTAGGCGTAAGCATAGAGATAGGGCTGGTCTAGGCCGTTGCTGTAGGGGGCAAAGCCGATATTGACGTGGGGCTGGTAATCGTCCACTTCTGCTCCCTGAAAGGTGAGGAAAGAGAGGTCGAAGTGGTGGGGCCACACGACGAGGGGAGACAATGTGCCGCGCAGGCGGGCACGAAAACGAGCCACGGCCGTGTACAAGCGATATTGCACCCCCGCATAAGCCGCCGCTAGCTCCTTATCAATCTGGAGCGGCGTCATGGCTAGCCAGTCGGCGGGGTTATCTGGCGGCGCGTAATCCCGCTCCGCGAGCGCGGTTGCAAAGCGACTGTAAACGTTTTCTGGCTCGTCCGACTCGGGCGTGGGTAGAGGGAGTTCGGTTCCTAGCAGAGTGACTAAATCAGCTAGCAGGTCGCGCTGGGTGCGGTTGTTGATAGCTAGAGAGGTGGTTTGCCCCACGGCCGTGGTGTAATGAAAAGCAAGCGTGGTCAGGTCAAGTGCCAGCGTGCCGCCTTGCGCCAGCGGGGGCGATTGCAGGCCAGTGGGGGTCGGATGCACCGCCAGTTGGAGCCACATCTCTTGGCGGGGCTGGGTGAGGCGGTTAATTAGTCCAAAGAGAATAACGGCTTGTTGCAAGTTCTCGGCCGTGGGGAGCCAGTTGGGCAGGGGTGGTAAATTCATGGGGCGATTGTCCTTTTTGTCAGAGTAGATGCTTGATTAGCCTAGCAGTGAACCCCTAAGCGATGGGTTAATGACATTGATTTCTTACTCCCTGACTCGATGACAGTCACAAAACTTACTCCTGCGAGGGCAGAGCAAGGGTAAAAGAAACGGTCGTGCCGCTATTGGACGTCTCTTCGACCCATATTTTTTGGTTATGCGCCTCGATAGCCATTTTGCAAAAGGCGAGTCCCAAGCCGCTCCCTTTGTTTTGGTGGTTGCCCCGGGAAAATTTCTCAAACAAACGGCTCTGTAGCTCGGGAGGAATGCCCGGGCCGCTGTCTATGACCGCTACTTTTAGCTGGTGTTGCTCGGGCAGGGGCTGAACGCACACGCACACACGGCCGTGTGGCGGCGTGTATTTCAGGGCATTGCCCACCAAATTTTGTAAGACACGCTCAATCAGCGTGCTGTCTGCCCACACCACGGCCGTGGGAGCCGCAAAATCTAGGTCAAAAGTCAACTGCTGATTTTGAATCACGGGGCCAGCCAACTCCCGTACCAGCTCAATCGTGCGCTTCAAATTAAACTGGCGATATTCCAGCGGCACGCGACGGCTCTCCAACTGGTTAATCTCTAAAATTGCGTTGACCAAATGCAACATGCGCTCTGTGCTGGTGCGCGAAATGTCCAACATTTGAGTTTCACTGGGGCCAAGTGCAAACTGCTCCTGCAAGACGTCGCGCAATAAGTCGAGGCCGCTGGCTATCATGTGGAGCGGGTTGCGTAAATCATGCACCATGGTGTGAATGAGGTCTTCACGCAAATGCTCAAGGGCACGTTCTTCGGTCACATCACGGCCGAGGAACAGCCGCCCAATCGCTTCGCCCCCCACCTGCACAGGCAGGCTGTATAGCTCGATGGTTTGGGGGGGTAGCTCTAGCTCGGCCGTGTGGACTTGGGCACTGCCCACCTGCACCTCTTGGGTGAAATGACGCATAACCACGGCCGTTTTCGGGGCAACATTTTCCACGGCCGTGGTAACAGCATCAATGTGCCGCCCCTCCCAAGCCGCAGGCGTGCCTTCCAGCCGAAACTCGCGCAACGCCATCTGGTTAATCACCAAAATCCGCTGATCCAGTCCCATCATAATCACCGCCCCCTGCGTATTCTCGATAAGGGCTTGGAGCCGTCCCCGCTCATCAGAAACGGCGCGGAACAGATATGCATTGTGCAACGCCAGGCTAATCGACTCCGCCAAGGCGGCGGCCAAGGGCAAATCATCATCGGCCAGCCCATACGCTTCGGGATGAGCCACTAAGAAGACCCCCATTTTATCTTGTCGCCAGCTAAGCGGCAGAGCCAGCACGGCCGGGTACGGGCTATGCGAGGCAGACGCATTAAATTCAGTGCGGCGGCTCTGCGTCTGAAACACCTCGCTCAAAATCGTCTCATCCTGCATTGCCAGCGAAAGCGGCGGGGCTAATGTCTGCCCCGTTTGCCGATTATATGCCTGTAACAGCAGTCGCTCCTGCGCCGCATCGGGCACATAAATAGCGACCAGCGGCCAGTTGGTCATCTCGAGCGCACTGTCCACGGCCGCCTGTATCACGTCACGCGGATTGAGATGGGTGCTGATAGCCTGCAACGTATCTGAAACAACGGTGTGCAACTCCAACATGCGCCGTTGGCCTTCAAATACCTGCGCGTTGCCCAACGTTTGCCCCAACTGCTCTGCCGCTGAGCGTAGTAGAGCCATATCTGCTTCATGAAAATGGTTGGGAGTTTGATGCACTAAAGTGAGGATACCGCTGACCAAATTTTCCGTCACAATGGGCACGCTCAAGACCGACCCCGCCTGATATTGATCATGAGGCAAGGTGATCCACCGTTCATCTTGGCGCGTATCTCGAATGAGCGCGGGTTCTCGCGTACGCAAAACCCAGCCCGCCAGCCCTTTCTCCATTACTTCACCCAAAATATAGTTCGTTTTTTCGGGGACGATGTTGCCGTAGCCGTAAGAAGTGAGGCTGGAAGTGAGTTGACCCGACGCATCAAGGATGAGCAGACTGCCTATTTCAGCATCAATCAGGTGGGAGGTAACGCGCAAAATGCTGTGGAGGGTGTCGTGTAGGGTGTAGCTGTTGGATGTAGCGCGAGCGAGGGCGATGAGCTTGCTGTTTAGCTCTTGCTGCTGGCGCAGGGTCTCGTTTTCTTCACGCACGGCCGTGAGTTGACTTTGCCACGCTTGTTCGGCGGCGTGTCCTTCGTGATTCAGGCTCTGCTGGGCGTTGAGGCGGTGCTGACTCGCCTGCCATTGCCGCCACAGCCAGATGGTCAGCCAGAGGATCCCCCCTGCTAGCAACACGGCTCCCGCTAGGGCAAGGCGGGTCACAAACACGGCCGTGGACATCATCCCCACCCCCCACAAAGCCAGCAACCCCAGCAACAGCAACCCCACCAACACAATAAAGCGCCGCGTTGGTTCCTGCTCAGGCGGATAAGATGGAGGCGAAGGAGACATAGGTCAAAAAAAGTATAAGTGCGGAGTGCGAGGGGCGAAGTAGGGTCACCGCACTCTAAAATGGCTAGTTAAAGGGGATGAGATTATACTACCAGCCGACAGTTCGTTCGTAAACCAAACAACAATCCCCCTATTACGCAGGAGACAGCAAATGCTTCTTTATTTAATTCGTCATGGACAAAGTTTTGTCAATTTACCAGACTGGGACAAAGGCAATTTGGATGAAGGGTTGACCCCACTCGGGCAGGCACAGGCCAAAGCGTTAGCCAAATGGATGCCCCAACATATTCCCGAACTAGACACCCTCTATTGTAGCACCATGCTCCGCGCCCGAGAAACCGTTTTGCCGCTGGCCGCCGCGTATGAGAAATATGTCCTATTTGATGACCGCGTGCGGGAAATTGGCAACAACAAACGGGACCATGACCCCTATCCCAACGACCAACTACCCCGCGATTATGCTGATTTTTGGTCAAGTGAACGGCCATTCGCTCCCGTGACCACTTCCAGCGAAAACGCGGAAGCGATGATTCATTTTCGAGCGAGGATTGGCATTTTTTTGGAGGAGTTGGTCAGCCAGCATCTGGGGAAAAAAGTAGCCGTGGTCTGTCATGGGGGCGTGGTGGATGTTGCCTTTGACCATTTTTTTGATATGGGCATGTGGCGGCGGTGTGAAGTGTGGACCAAAAACACGGCCGTGACCTGTTTCGAGTACATCAACCACCCCAACCGGGAATCATGGCGGCTCCACTTTCACAACCGCATTGAGCATTATCAATACGTGCCGCCAGAATTGTGGCCGGAAAAAGAGGTGAAGGAAAAGTGGGAGTAACTGGTGCGAAGGGCAAGGGGCGACGTGGTGCAGGGTCGCTGACCGACTAACTTAAAAACTGAGGCTCTTTGGGAATTCACGTGGTCACATTGCAACCCTCTTGGTCAAATAAGCCACATCCAGAGAAAAACCACGTGACACATGAAACATGACACCGTGCTGAAAACTCCACAAAATCCCAAAGTCTCAAAACTGAGAGAGTAAAACATGACTACACAACAGGTAGAAACAATCGTCATTGGCGCGGGCATGGCGGGGATTATGGCGGCACGGACGCTACAGGAGGCGGGACGCGAGGTGCTGGTGCTGGAAGCACGGCCGCGTGTGGGGGGACGGACGCATACAGATTACTCGCTGGGCACGGCCGTGGACTTGGGCGCGGCGTGGATTCACGGCGCGGACGGCAACCCGCTCATCCCCTACGCCAAAAAGCTGGGTATCGCCTACGACTTTACTGACTTTATCAACCGTTCGCGCACGGCTGTACAGGCATACGCCGCCAACGGCAGACCCCTCGATATGGAAGCTTTCACCGATGGGCAAGGGCTGGCTAACGGGGCGTGGGCACAGGCGCACGGCTCCCTGCTCCACCCCCGCCCTGACCCTAATCGCCGCTCCCTGCGCGAATTTCTCGAGCATGACCTGCCCCGTCCTGATAATTTAACCTCCGACGAGGCCAAAGGATTTTATTACTGGTCAACTGTGCTATATGAATATTTGTGCGCCGCTGACTGGGATACCATTGATTATCAGCTAAATGAAAAGCACCATCACAAGTTGCCTGGGGGTGATTTGCTCTTACATGGAAGTGGCTACACGAAAATAATTGATTATTTAGTGTCGAGTTTACAAATAGAGACCAACACGACCGTGTCCACCATTTACCTTTTAGACGAAGGCGGCGTGCGGGTCGAAACCAATCAGGGAAGCTACACGGCCGTGCAGGCCATTGTGACCGTGCCCCTCGGTGTGCTCAAAGCGGGGGACATCCGGTTTGTGCCCGAATTGCCTGAAGAAAAACGCACGGCCGTGGCGCGCATCGGTTTCGGCCAGTACGAAAAACTCGCTATGCGCTTCGACCAATTCTACTGGCCCCGCGACAAACAACGCTTCAACTACATCAGCGACGGCGAACCGACCCTCTTTAACGTCTGGCTCAACAGCGGCCACTACACCGGCCAACCCGTCATCGTCGCCTACCACGCCGGACGGCGGGCGCGGCACATCAACGAATGGGACGACGCCACCTTTGTGGCCGAAGCCCGCCGCGTCATGCAACGCCTCTTTGGCGGCAACGGCTTTGGCGATGTTCCCGAACCAGAAGCGTATGTGCGCACCACCTGGCAACAAGACCCCTTCAGCCAAGGGAGCTACTCCTTTGACCAAGTCGGTCAGCAAGCCAACGACCGCCACGCCCTCGCCGCCCCCGTCGCCAACCGCCTCTTTTTTGCCGGCGAAGCGACCCACCCTCACTTTTATGCCTCCGTCCACGGCGCGTATGAAACAGGCATCCACGCCGCGTGGGAGGTGCTAGGCCAATGGCCCAAGCAGTAAAGTAAAAAGCAAAAAGAGAGGAAGTGAGAAGCAAGTTGCCTCTCACTTCCTCTCTTTCCCTCCTACTCTCTTACTCCCCTCCACGTCCCGCCCCTGACTCAGCAACCACTTTATCCAGCTCAATCAACACCTTCTCTGGGTTAAATGGATCCACCAACACCATCACCACCCGGCCCGGCTGAATCTGCGGCAACAGCACATACGGAATCCGCATCCGGCGACTCACCTCATACGCCTGACGATTCATCGGGCGAATCTCAAACGTAATCTTGAACAACTGCTGGTTATTTATCCGCACATTTGTCTGCTCCACCGCCACAATTCGCGCCGATGTCTCCACCCCTTCTTGTTTTAGCCGTTCCTCCCCGCTCCATTTGACATAACGCCAAATAGTTAACAGCGGCCACACCGTCACCAAAACCAGCCCATACCAACCCGCGACCCCCGCGACAAACAGTCGCCAAAAAGAGACAGTCTCCCTTTGTCCCAGCTCGTTTTCGCAAAAATAGTCCACCTCTGTACCCGAACTACGACCCGACGACCAGCTATGCGTTTCGTAAACCATCTGATCTTCCCCGACGCACACCACAGGCCCCAACACTTGCCCCACGGCCGGGATAGCTAAGAATCCCAGAAAACCAGTGCTAACAAAAGCGATGAAAAGGGTTGTGCCCAAGGAGCGGGCGATTGCTTTGGGCAGGATTGTCATAATACCCTCCTTTGTTCTAGGAATGTGACATGTAACTGTATAGTCCAGCACTCACCGACCCGCTATAATCCCCTCAACAGCTTACTAAACTTAGTCCCAGGAGACAATATGAGCGACTCTAATCCATCCTCTGTTCCCCCACCACGCCCACCACGTAACAATCCCCTACAAGACGTTGAGCAGATGTCCACGGCCGTGAATCAAAGCGTAGCCTCCACCACTAGCAACATAGACGCCCTACGCACCGAAAGTGACCGCGCCCGCAGTATCTTCGGCTTTGGTCGCCGTATTCTGGTTCCCGCCGATGAAATTCACGTCGTCGTGGGGCACGGTATGCACAGCATGCGCAGTTCCCGCCAGAGCGAAGTCTTTGGCCGCACGGCCGACCGCCCCTCACAATATTGGCTCAACAGCCTAACCGAAGTCATCAAGCTCAAAACCATTAGCTTTACCGTGCCCCTGCTCGGCGTTCTCAAAGACGGTATCGAAGCCCTAGACAGCAGTAAAGTCAGCTTTCGCCTCTGGGCACATGCCGTCGCCAAGCTAGACCCGCAAAAAGCAGAAATCGCCGCCCAGCGCGTCGGCAAAGATACGCAAAGCCTGATTAGTACCATTTCTGAAGTAGCCACAGCTGAGCTTGTCTCCGCCGCCGCAGGCATGTCCCTCGAGGAAATCATCGCCAGTCGGCAACAGTTAGCCATCGTGGCTTCGCCCAAGGTCAACGACATTTTAGGCGAACTGGGCTACGACTTGGCCCTGCTTACCGTGACCCGCCTCGCGGGCAACGCTTACGACAAATTGGTCGAACAAGCGGAGTCGCGCATCTATAAAGAAACCACCATCGCCACCAACGTCGAGCAGTTAGCCGAGCTACAAGATGTCGAGCGGCGCGAGCGCGAAGAAGCGGTTATTCGCGCCCAAACGTTGCGCGAGCGACAAAACACAGAAGCAGAAACGCTACGCATTCACTCGACTATCGAAGCGGAAACCAGCAAGAAATTAGCCTCGGCCCGGCTTGAGTCAGAACGAAGTGTAGAAGAGGCGACCATTGCCCAAACAGAAGCGTTGGATATTCGGCGCAATGAACAGCGGTTGCAACAGATGGCGCGTAAACGGGAGGTTGATGCTTCCGAAATTGAGCAACGCGAAAAGCTCAATGTGATGCAACATGACACCCAACTCAACCAGATGGCGCGTGAGCGGGACGCGCAAAAAGCGACCTTGACCAAGGTGGAGTTGGACAAACAAATTGGGCAAGCGGAAGCGGAAAAAGAGGCGTTGCTCAAACGCCGTCAAGCCGAATACACGGCCGAGATTCGGCGTCTTGAGCAAGAGAAAAAGGCGGAGCTAGATTTGCGCCAAGCGGAAGCAGATGCGGCTCGATTGGCTCTGGAACAAGTCCGACGCATCGAGCGGGACGCCCAATTTACCCAAGCAGAGGCGCAACGATTACGCGAGGAAGAGCTAGAACAAGCCCAACGTTCCAAAGAAATCGCGCTCCTGCGGGCGCAAGAAGCGGGTGAAGCGCGACGCTTGGCCGCCGAGGCGGAAGCCCGCGCCTTGCAGGTTAAAGTGCAGGCAGAAACGCAAACAGATTTGGCGCGTGCCGAGGCGGAGGCCAAAGCGACCGAACAACGAGCCATCGCGGCCAAAACCCGCGCTGAAGCGACTCGCGCTGAAGCGGCGGCGGCTGGTCTAGCCGAGGTCGAAGTCGAAGAAGCGCGGGTCGCCATTGCCGAGAAAGAGGTTGCGGTGCGGCGCACAGAAGCGTTAGCTCAAGTAGAAGTCGCCCAAGCCGAGGCTGATGTGCTAACGAGCAAAACTAAAATGCTCAAAACGATTGACATTGAGGCTCAGCGGGAGTTGGCCGATTTGTATGCGCAGGCTCCTGTTCTGGTAGAGATGGAGCAGTTACGGATGCAGTTGAGCCATGAGCAAGAAATGGCGCGGATTCAGGCAGAAACGTCGCTGAAAGCATTTGAAGCGTTGGCTCCTGGCATAAAAATGCACATTTATGGGCATGGCGGACAGGTTAACGAGCTAGTGAGCAACGTGATGTCTCTATCGCGGGGCTTGACCATCGTGGGCGAAGAGGTGCCGTGGATGGGGCGCATGTTGGGCATGGGGGAGCAGGAGACGCATCTAACCAACACGACAGCGGGGCAAAATTTGCTGGCGTTATTAAACCGCGTACGGCCTCATTTGCAGGAGGTGGTGCAAGAGGTGAACCCGCGCACGATGGCGACGTTGACCGTGGCGGAAATGGTAGAACGGCTCACGGCCGTGGTTTCAGGTGAGGAAGATGTGGTGACGGCTCTGAATCATTTGCGGCAAGATGTGGGCTTCCGCGTGATTGGGGATTTGCCGCTGAAGCCATTGCTGGGGTTAATGGGCTTGAACACGGCCGTGGACACCCCCACCTTCAGTCATGATGATAAGGAAAATCTCGTGGTGGAAGAGATGGCCGTCTTGTCGTAAAACGTTGCGACCACGGCCGTGGTCATCTACAAAACACGCCACAGCCATTTATCCACCAATACCCCCACAGCATTGCCTAAACGGCATTGCCTAAACGGCATTGCCTAAACGGCTGAAGCCATTTTAGATTGGGGATTTTGGATTTTTGATTTTCTGAACCAACCACCACCGTCGATAAAAATAAAATCGGTGCCACGCGCGAGCAGATAGGGTTAGGGGTTCGCCCCGCCCTATCTGCCGTAAGCAAGCCAGCCGTTGCTCTTCGGCTTGGGCAAGATGATGCAGAGCTTGATTGAGGGTGGGGTTTAGCTCGTTCTCTCGTCCGTTGCGCCGCACGGCCGTGACTCGACCCACCACCTGCTCCAATCCAAACGGGGCATCATACACCAGCGACCTATCCCCCCGCGTGTAAAGCAGCTCCCCCCTGATTTGGCGCAAACGATGCGTCAGAAACCCGTGCCCCTCATCTAACACCAGTACATCCCCCACCTGTAGCCGTTCTGGCGCAACGGCGGCCACGGCCACCTCATCCCCCACGCGGAGCAAGGGCGACATACTGCCGCTGGTGACGCGCAACCACGGCCGTGTATCTGCCGCCTGTGCCGCTTGGCGTATCAGCGCGACCAGCGTGGCGTGGGGCACGCCCTCAGACAAGGGTACGCCCCGCTCCTAACCCGTGCGGGTCATGATAAAGCTGGTGTGCCCGAATATACTCACGCGCGGCCGTGGGCACAGCATAACGACCCGACAAACCAGCCCGCAGTCGCGCCCGAAGCTGGGTGGAGGAGAGCTGAATCGCGGGGCCATTTAGCCAAGTGACGGCGGCGGCAAAAGCGGTATCCTCACGAGCATTGACGCCAGGGCGGGGCAGAACAGCCAGCCGCGCCTGCGCCACCACTTTTTCAGGCTGATACCAGCCAGGCAGGTCATGCAGAGAATCTTCACCCAGCAGGAGCCATAGTTCATGGTCGGGGTATTTTTGGGTCAGGAGGGGCAAAAGGGTCGCCGTGTAATGCGGCGCGGGGCGGTCAACGTCGGTGGAGTCGAGGGTAAAGCGGGGGTTGTCGGCGATGGCGGCGCGGGTCATAGCCAGCCGATGCACGGCCGTGGACAAGGCTGTTTTATGCGTAGGTTGGCCGACGGGCAGAAAGAGAACTTGGGTCAGGCCAATCTGTTCCACGGCCGTGTGGGCCAATAACAAATGCCCGATGTGCGGCGGGTCAAACGTGCCGCACATCAGGCCAAGACGAGGCACGTTCTTTAATATCGCTCGTCCTGCCATTCCAGCACTTCGTCTCCAATATAAACCGTATCGCCCGCTTCCGCACCCGCTTTTTCTAACGCGGCCGTGATGCCCATGCCGTCCAAAATACGCTGGAACCGTAGCACCGTGGCATCAAACTCCCAATAAGTCATCGAGGCAATCCGTTCGATGCGCACGCCGCGCACGCGCCAGCCATCGTCCACTTCTTCAATGGTGAACAGATCTTCATCTACTTCTGGACGAATCACAATGTCTTCATCTTCATCCAAAACTTCTTCGATGGGCAGGGCTTCGGCCAGCATCTTTTGCACCTTGAAGAGCATCTCCCGCAACCCTGTCTGTGTCACGGATGAAATGCTGTGAAAGTCATAGCCCCGTTTTTTAACCTCTTCAGCCACCAGCGGCTCCCAAGCCTCGGCGTCGTTCAGGTCCATCTTGGTGAGAACGACCAACTGCGGCTTGTCTTCCAGCTTCACATCATAAAGGGCTAATTCTTGATTGATTTTTGCCCAATCTTCCAGCGGTTCCGCCGCACTGCCGTCCACCAGATGCACTAATACGCGGGTGCGCTCGATGTGGCGCAAAAAACCATGCCCCAAGCCGATGCCCTGCGACGCTCCTTCGATGAGGCCAGGAATATCCGCAAAAACGACGCGCTCCTCCCCTATTTCGACCACGCCCAGATTAGGGGCAAGGGTGGTGAAGGGATAGGCGGCCACTTTTGGCCGGGCGGAACTGATAGCGGATAGCAGGGTAGATTTGCCCGCATTGGGCAGACCAACCAGACCGACATCAGCAATGAGCTTTAGCTCCAAGTTGAGCCACATTTCTTGACCCGGTTCACCACGGTCGGCGACTTGTGGGGCGCGATGGGTGCTGTCGGCAAAACGGGTGTTGCCGTGTCCCCCGCGCCCGCCGCGCACGGCGACAAACTCATCCCCAACCCGCACCAAGTCGGCCAGCAAATCGCCGCTTTCAGCCTCACGGATAATGGTTCCCGCTGGCACTTCTAGGCGCAGGGTTTCACCGGTGGCCCCCGTCTGCTTTTTGCGCCCGCCATGCTTGCCGTTATCGGCGCGAAAGTGAACTTGGCGGTGAAAGGTGAAGAGGCTGTTTATTTTGGGGTTAACGACAAAGATAATTGAGCCGCCGTCACCGCCGTCGCCCCCGTCGGGGCCGCCCATCGAGACATATTTTTCACGCCGAAAGCTAATCATGCCGTCGCCGCCGTCGCCACTTTTTACGTAAATCTTGGCTTCATCATGGAACATAGGATTTTTGATTTCCGATTTTGGATTTTGGATTGGTTCGAGAAGGTTAGTTTACAGTTTATAACGCATAGATTGTACCCACCACGGCCGTGATACCCTATTTTCCCTAACGTTTGATAAGCTTTGCCCTTAGAGTAATGACTTTTAGCATCCAATATACGACAAAATAGCGTACTGTCCACTTGGCACAACTTAACTTAACGGGTGCAAGCCTAACCGCTTACTAAAAAAAGTAGGCTCTCGCTAAGACACAGAGAAGCGAAGCGGAAATTTCTCGAGGAAAACTTTGCGTTCTTCGCGCCTTTGCGAGAGATTTAGCTTTTTTCAGGGCATCCAGACTCGACTAGATTGGAAAACCAATCACCTAACCAACACACACACATCAACGACACACTATGAGCCATAAAGAACGAACGATCGTCATTAGTATCATGCTGGTTTTAATGCCCGTGGGCGCGTTTTTGGCGGGCTGGTTTACGAATGACTATGTGCGCTATGTGCAGGGGATGGAAAGCCCCGCTCTGCTGATGGCTAACGCCCGTGCTGAAGGAAACACGGCCGTGTCCACCGCCGACCTCGCCCTTTTCAACGAAGCATGGCAACTGGTCGAAAACAACTTCATCGGCGACCTGCCCGACAGCCGCCAACTCAGCTACGCCGCCATTCGGGGCGCAATGAGCACCCTCAACGACCCCTACACCGTTTTTCTGGAGCCACAGTTACGCGACCAAGAGCAAATCTCCCTGCGCGGCAACTTTGGCGGCATCGGCGCGTACATCCAGCGCAACGAAGCGGGTGAAGCCATTCTCGTGCCCATTCCCGACAACCCCGCCGCCGAAGCAGGCATCCTAGACGGGGACATTTTGCTCGCCATTGACGGCGCGGAAGTCACGCCCGAAATGACCACCGAAGAAATCGCGGCCATTATTCGTGGGGAAAAAGGAACAACAGTGGTGCTAACCGTTCTGCACCCTGATGAAGACGACCCGACCGATGTAACCGTGACGCGCGGCGATATTTTAGTACCCTCAGTTTTTGCCCGTATTTTGCCCGAGCAGAGCGATATAGGTTACATTCAGCTTTCCCGCTTTAGTGGCGAAAGCGCGGGTGAAATGGCAAACAGCATTCAGGATCTGCAAGAAGAAGGCATCAAAGCGTTGATTCTGGACTTGCGCGGCAACGGGGGCGGCCTGCTAGATGCGTCGGTAAGAATTGCAGACCTGTTTATCAGCAGTGGGGATTTGCTCTATCAGCAAAGCCGCACCGACGGGGAGCGCGTCTACACAGCCGACACGCCAGACCTGATGCCTAACTTGCCGCTGGTCGTTTTGGTGGATGGCGGCACGGCCAGCGCGGCCGAAATCTTGGCGGGCGCGTTGCAAGACACCGACCGCGCCGAGCTAATCGGCATGGTGACCTTTGGCAAAGGCTCGGTGCAACTGGTGTATGACCTGAGCGACGGCTCTTCGATTCATGTGACCTCGGCGCGATGGTTTACGCCCAATCGGCATGAGATTGACCAACAGGGCTTGACCCCAGATATGACGGTTATCCCTTCGGAAGAGGGGCAAGCTAACGGCCGTGATGAAATTTTGGAAGAAGCGATTGAATATCTACGAGAAACCGCAGATTTAGAATAGCCCTCAGACCTGACAGGTTTTGTCCCAGATCAACTGGAAGCGCATAAGGCCGAAAACCTGTCAGGTCTCTGATGAGACCGACTCACAGACTAAAACCCTAACAACTGGAGAAATATCCATGAGCAATAATCAAAAAATCCTCGTCTTTATTAGTGGCCTCTTGTTATGCGGCCTGCTGGTGGTCAGTGTGACCGCTGGTGGTGTGGCGTATATGTTCCTCGTCCCCCAAGAAGCCACCACTGTATCTACCGACGCCAATGAACCTGTCGCGGGCCTCAATCTCAGCGACCTCGTTCCTGAACTGAATTCTGAGTCAATCTCAGAATCAGAAACGGAAGCAGAAGCAATCACTGAAACAGGCAATACGGCCAGCGAAACGAATGAAGCCACGGCCGTGGATGACCCACCAGCGGCCGTCACCGAGCAAGAGTCAGCCGACCCGGGCACACCACTCCCCGAAAATCTCACGGCCGAGGATTTAGCCCTCTTCTTTGAGGTGTGGAAAAACATCGAAGACGACTTTGATGGCGATATGCCCAGCTTAGAGGCACTCAATTATGCCATTATCAATGGTGCTCTGAGTGCTTTGGATGATAATTACACCCGTTTTCTGACCCCCGAAATGTCCGCCCGCGAGCGAGAAGCAATGGAAGGTTCCTTTGAGGGCATTGGCGCTTTTGTGCGCGAAAATGACGCGGGGTTCATCGAGATTGTGCGTCCTATCAGTGGACAACCAGCCGATTTGGTCGGCTTGCGCTCTGGTGACCTGATTGTGGGCGTCGATGGGGAAGATGTGATTGGACAGGGCATTGATGAGGTCATCTCGAAAGTGCGTGGCCCGCGTGGGACGCAAGTGATTTTGACCATCGCCCGCGAAGGGGAGGCGGAATCTCTGGAGTTCACGATTATCCGTGCTCGCGTCGAAATTCCGACCTTGGAAGCGCGGATGCTAGATGATGATATTGCTTATTTGCACCTGACCACGTTTGCGGCGTTTGGCGTGGATAGAGATGTGGAAACGGCCGTGCGTGAATTGCTAGACCAAAACCCACGCGGCTTTATCTTTGACCTGCGGGATAATCCGGGCGGCTTCTTGGATGCGTCGGTTAACATTGCTGACCTGTTCCTGCCTGAGGGCATTGTCCTCTATGAACGGAGCGAAAGTGGGGTTTATGACCGCACCTTTGAAAGCTTTGATGGAGATATTGGTGAGGAAATTCCGCTAGTGGTTTTGGTTAATGCGGGCAGTGCCAGCGCGTCGGAGTTAGTGGCAGGGGCGTTACGTGACAACAACCGCGCCATTCTCATTGGCGACCAAACGTTTGGCAAGGGGTCGGTTCAGCAGTTGCGTAACCTGACGGGCGGCTCTGAGCTACGGGTGACGATTGCCCGCTGGTATACGCCCGAAAACGAGAATATCAATGGGGAGGGCATTGTACCCGATATCGAGGTGGAGCTTGACCCAGAGGCGACGCTGGGTAATCAAAATGAGGATGCCCAGTTGCAACGGGCGATTGAGTATTTGCAAACGGGGCGGTAAGTTAGGCCTTTCTAATCGCTAGTCAGCCTGTCAGCAAACAAGCTGAACGGCTGACAGGCTGAACGCTTTTTTTTAGTGGGATGCACACCACGGCCGTGTTCGTTACAATAACGGCACACCCAGACGTGACACGTCAGCGCATGTGTCACGTCTTTCTTTTCTGTCTAACAAACTTGTCAGGAGACGAAACAACCCATGCGTGACCGAGGTATAAAAGTCGTCAGCAAAAACCGCCGCGCCAGCCACGAATACCATCTGGGCGACCGCTACGAAGCGGGCATGGTGCTAACGGGCACTGAAATCAAATCCATTCGCGGCAACCGCGTCGATATAAAACGAGGCTTTGCCCGCATTGTGCAAGGCGAAGCATGGCTGTATGATATACATATCGCCCCTTATGATCAGGGCAACCGCGAAAACCACGAGCCAGAACGACCGCGCAAACTCCTGCTCACCCGTAAAGAGCTAGCAAAGCTAGAGCGTGCCCTGCAAGACAAAGGGGTCACGCTTATCCCTACCGCACTCTACCTCAAAGATGGCTATGCTAAAATAGAAATTGCAGTGGCTCAGGGTAAAAAACTGTATGACAAACGACAAGACATGGCTAAGCGCGACGCTGAGCGACAAGTGGAACGCGCCTTGCGCGAAAAGTACCGCTAATGTGGTAGGTCAGTAAATCAGTGGGAGATGGCTAATAATAGCGCGTCCCCCGCCCAACTCCTTTCGCTTCCTAGGACATAAATCATGATGGAAACACTCAACACCATTATTGACATCTTCAGCCTTACTCTCGTCCTCATCGGCGCGGTTCTCATTTTCATCGCGGGGATCGGCCTACTGCGGATGCCCGACTTATACTTGCGTATGTCGGCCGCTACCAAAGCGGCCACGTTGGGGGTCGGGCTGATTTTGGCGGGCACGGGACTATACTTGGGAACCTTTGTCGCCATCGGACGCGCCCTACTCATTTTCCTCTTTATTTTGGCAACTATCCCCATTTCGGCACATCTCATCGGCCGTGCGGCTTATACGACGGGTGTCCCC